>JADCFR010000298.1 GCA_020249415.1 Roseomonas sp.
CGCTATGATGAAGCGGAAAATCTTTGGCATGTGCGGACCGAACAGGGCGGGCATTACGCCGCGCGCTACCTGATTACCGCTGTCGGCTGCCTATCTTCGGCCAATCTGCCGAAGATTGATGGCATCGCGGATTTTGAGGGCAAATGGTACCACACCGGCGAATGGCCGCATGAGGGTGTGGATTTCGCGGGCAAGCGCGTTGGTGTGATCGGCACCGGGTCCACCGGCATTCAAGCCATTCCGGTGATTGGCGCTGCCGCCAAGCATCTGACTGTCTTTCAGCGCACGGCGAATTATTCCATCCCCGCGCGCAATGCGCCGCTGACCGATGATTTCAAGAAATATGTGCGGGAGAATTTCGCCGAGATTCGCGATGTGATGCGCTCCACCGTCAATGGCCATCCCTGGCGCATTGCGGATCGTTCCGTCCTGGATGTATCCGATGAAGAACGGAACGAGATTTTCGAAAAAGCCTGGGAGAGGGGTGGGCTGCGCCTGCGCGCTGAATTTCGTGATGTGCTGACGAATGAGGAAGCGAATAGGATCGTCTCGGATTTTCTCAAGAAAAAGATCGGCCAGATCGTGAAGGACCCTGCCAAGGCCGCGATCCTTGCCGATATTGATCATGGCTTCGCCACCAAGCGCCCGCCGATTGATACCGGCTATTTCGAAACCTATAACCGCGACAATGTTGATGTGGTGAATTTGCGGGCCGAGCCGATCGAACGCATCACCGCCACTGGCGTGAAGACCGGGAAGGCCGAATATCTGCTGGATATCATTGTCTTCGCGACCGGCTTCGATGCCATGACCGGGCCGCTATTCAATCTGAACATCTCCGGGCGCGATGGTCTTGCCCTGCGCGATGTCTGGCGCGAAGGCCCGCGCAGCTATTTGGGGCTACAGGTGGTGGGTTTCCCCAATCTGTTCACCATCACCGGGCCGGGCAGCCCTTCCGTGCTGACCAATATGCCTGTTGCCATCGAACAGCATGTGGATTGGATCACGCGCTGCATTGCGGATATGCGCGCCGCCGGCCAGACACGCATCGAAGCCAAGCCCGATGCCGTGGATGATTGGATGGTGCAGGTCCAGGAAGTCGCCAACCGCACGCTTTTCCCAAAAACGCCGCATTCCTGGTATCTGGGCGCCAATGTGCCAGGCAAGCCGCGCGTGTTCATGCCTTATATCGGTGGCATGGCGCGGTATCGGCGGATTTGTGATGAGGTGGCGGATAAGGGGTATGAGGGGTTTGCGCTTACCCGCTAAACCGGCTCCAACCCCTTGGCGCGGAGCAAGCTGGCATCCGCGCCCTGCACCAGAAATTCCATGAAGGCGCGCGCCGCTTCCGGCTGCGGCGCTTCGGCGAAAATGGCCGCTGAGAAGGTCATCACCTCGCCGATTTCAGCGGGCAGCGTACCGATAATGTCTATCCCCGGCACGGTCATCAATTCGCTGACCTGCTGAATGGCCAGTGCGACTTCACCGCGCTTCAGCAATTCGCCCGTAAAGCCCTGCGGGATCACGGTGGCTTTCGCGTTCACCTCCGCCGCAATGCCAAGCCTTTCGATCAGCCCCGCAAAGAACAAGCCGCTCGCGCCCGCGCGGGAATAGGCCAGCGATGGTGTCGCCAGCAGCGTCGCGCGAAAGGCGGCGGGCGTGCTGATATCGGGCCGGGGCGCGCCAGCCGCGACCGCAACACCAATATGGGACAAGGCCAAATCACGGCGGCTGCCTGGCGCGAAAACCCCCTTGGCGATGAAATCCTCCACTGCCGCCGCAGTCAGGATCGCGATATCGCCCCGCGCGCCATCGGTGATGCGCTGGGAAATGCTCTTGGTCGGGTCAAACACCATGGTGGGCGCCGGGTTGGTCTTGGCCCAAAGCGGCGCCAGCACGTCAAGCACGCCCTGAAGCGCCAGGGTGGACATGATGGAAAGCGGCTGAGCCATGGGCGGGTTCCTTGCAAAATGATCGCCACCACAATGCCGGGGGCGAAGCGGCGCGGCAATGTGGCGGGGCTTCGCCGCAAATTTGCCATGGCGGTATATTCAAATGATGTTGTTGCCAAAGGCAGCCTTGGAAGGAAATGGCTCATGAAGTGGAAACTTCGGTCGCTCGCCTTGACTGTCGGCGTTCTCACCATGGCCTGCGCTGAACTCGCCCCGGCGCAAAGCCAGGCATTACGCACACCCGAAGGCTGCGCGCAGCATCAGGCACGCTTCCCGGCCTTGCTCGGCAAGGCGCCTGAGGAGGTGCGCGCGGCGCTGCAAGCCATGCCCGGCATCAGCACCGTGCGCATGGGCGGGCCAACCACACCCATGACGCATGATTACCGAACCGATCGCGCGACCGGGCTGATCGAAAACGGTGTGGTGACGCGGATTACCTGCGGGTGAAACTACCCACCCCCCCCATGACCGCCACCACCCCACAAAGCCCCGCCATGGCCCAGAAAATCCCGGCCCCGAGCGCGGCATAGCCAGGCCCGGACACCAAGGTCAGCAGCGTCGTCATCGCGCCCACCGCTGCCCCCAGCAGCGTCTGCGCCGTACCGCCGAGGCTTGCCGGCACGCGTTCCTGCAATAGCCTTATCGCCGCCAGATGCATGGCGCCAAAGGTCAGCGCATGCAGCGCCTGCGCGAAAATCAGTGGCGGCAGGCTTTCGCTGGTCGCCATGATCGGCCAGCGAACCAAGCCCGCCCCGGCGGCGAGCCATATCAACCCGCGCACGCCAAGCCGTTCCACGAGGCCCCGCCCCCACAGGAACAGCGCCACCTCCGCCACCACGCCCCAGGCCCATAGCAGGCCGATCACCCCGGCGCTGAAGCCCAAAGCCTGCCAATGGATGGACCCAAAGGCGTAATAGGCCGCATGGCTGCCCTGCATCAGCGCGGCCATCAGCATCAGCCGACGCAACCAGGGCAGTGCCAATGCCGCGCGAAAGCCGCTTGCGCCGCCGCGCCCAAAGCCCTCAGCCCGAGGCAACAAAAAGGCTGCCGCCGCGCCAAGGCCAAGCATGGCGGCAATCAGCCAGGCGGCACTCCCGGCACCCAGCACGCCCACCAGCGCGCCAGCGGCAACCGCCGCGACGATATAACTCGCCGAGCCAGCCGCGCGAGCGCGACCATAATCAAAGCCGGGCGGTTCGCGGGCCGCGCGCAACGCCATGGCATCTGCAAGCGCGGTGGTTGGCGCAAGTGCGGCCGCCAGCGCCAGATTAACCAAAAGCAGCGCCCAAAACCCAGCCGCAACGCCAAACCCTGCCGCGAAGGCCGCCGCCGCGCCGGTGCAGCAAATCAGCACCAGGCGCGGATCACCCAGCCAATCCGCAACGCGCCCGCCGAGCGGCCCCGCCAGCAATTCCAGCGCGCTACCGGCGGCCAAAACCGTGCCCAGATCAGCCGGCGTCAGCCCGCGTGCCAGCAATAGCGGCGGCAGAAAGGGCATCATCACGCCAAAGGCCGCAAATTGCGCGGCATAGATCAGGGCGAAGCGGGTGGCGGGGTTCATCACAGGCCCGCCAGC
>JADCFR010000299.1 GCA_020249415.1 Roseomonas sp.
GCCCTCGGTAAAGGTGCGGATGGGCGTGCGCCCGTGCATGCCGCGCTCCTGATGAGGCCGTTTGGTGTTGTAGCCCTTGAGGTAATCATCGAGCACGGCCTGCTTTTCCTCAATGGTCTCATACCAGATGCGCCGCCCCTCGACCCGCAAATCCGCGACGAACAGCTCGTTCTCCTTGGGGCTCAAAGCGTTAGCAGTCATTGGCGCAAGGTTACCGGCGTCGAAGCCCCAAGGCCAGATCATCTTGGGTCTTACCGGGAGCCGCCCCGCAGGCACCAGGTGTGAGAAACCAGGGTTCACAGAGAACCCGCGCCCGACACAGGCACGCCGCAAAGCTACGCTGTGTCCCTTCCTAGCTTCCCCCACCACGCACCCCCACGCCTACTTTGGGTTGAGGCCCATTTCGTCTCGACAGGCGAGAGAACAGTCACGAACTCGGCAAGGCTGCCAAAAACATAAGCTATTGAAAAATCGTCACTTTCTTTAACCGAACCAATTTTGGCAAGGTTCGGTCGAAAAGAGACAAAAGGGCTTTAGAGACCGAATTTGGGCCTTTCCCCAGTCTCCGAGGTTCGGTCGCCTTCGCAAATTCCTTTGAAACCCTCAAAGAAACGCGGGCCATTTTCAGGCCTGGGACCAGTTCGCGACGAAAATCTGGCGGAGAGGGTGGGATTCGAACCCACGGTACAGTTGCCCGTACTTCGGTTTTCGAGACCGACCCGTTCGACCGCTCCGGCACCTCTCCAGCGGGACAGGGAAACTCACTCCCCGCGAACCAGGGGGTCCCTATAAATCCCTCGGCTCCCCGGCGCAATCTCCAACGTTGACGGGCCGGACCCACCCGTCTATACCCCCGCCTCTTCCGGTCCGGCGCCCTGCGTCCGGGGCGGGCGGTTTGTGCCCTTGGCACCA
Organism: Roseomonas sp.; assembly: GCA_020249415.1. Classification (GTDB taxonomy): domain Bacteria; phylum Pseudomonadota; class Alphaproteobacteria; order Acetobacterales; family Acetobacteraceae; genus Neoroseomonas. The sequence continues at coordinate 913 of JADCFR010000299.1, forward strand.
AACAACCAGTCACGTTTTGAAAGAGTTTCGGGGCATCCCCATGACCTATGCAGTAGTCCGCACCGGCGGAAAACAATATCGCGTCACGCCTGACGCCGTGCTCACCGTTGAGCGGCTTGATGCCGAACCGGGTGCCACGGTGACCTTGCATGATGTCCTCGCCATCGCGACGGAGGCGGGGCTTGCCATTGGTGCGCCGACCGTGCCTGGTGCCAGCGTCACCGCGACCGTGGTTGAACAAAACCGCGGCGACCGCGTGCTGATCTTCAAGAAGCGGCGCCGGCAGAATAGCCGCCGCAAGAATGGTCATCGCCAGCACCAGACGGTGCTGCGCATCGCCTCCATCAACGCAGCCTGATCGGAAAGGAACCAAGCCATGGCACATAAGAAAGCAGGCGGTTCTTCGCGCAATGGTCGCGATTCCGCGGGTAAGCGCCTCGGCGTCAAGCTGTTCGGCGGGCAGACCGTGAATGCTGGTTCCATCATCGTGACGCAGCGCGGCACCAAGATGATCCCCGGCGCAAATGTCTATGCCGGTCGCCAGCACAGCCTGCATGCCGCTGTGGATGGCCGCGTAGTGTTCGAACGCAAGGGTGAAGACCGCGTTCACGTGACCGTGCAGCCGGTGGCGCAGGCTGCGGAATAACCCAACCTTCAAGGTATCCTTGAAAGAACGAGGGTCCCTTGGGGCCCTCGTTTTGTTTTGGGGCCATGCTGCCCCGCGGATCGGTCATGAAATTCCTTGATGAGGCGAAAATCTGGGTGAAGGCCGGCGATGGTGGCGATGGCGTCATTGCCTTTCGGCGTGAGAAATTCATCGAATTTGGCGGCCCTGATGGTGGCAATGGCGGCAAGGGCGGCAATGTGATTGCCGAAGCCGTCGCCGGCCTGAATACGCTGATTGATTACCGCTATTCGCAGCATTTCAAGGCGCGCAAGGGTGGCAATGGCGCGGGGTCTGACCGTACCGGGGCAGGCAGCGAAGATGTCGTGCTGAAATTGCCCGTCGGCACGCAGATTTTCGCCGAAGACCGGGAAACGATGATCGCGGACCTTGATCAACTCGGCAAACGCGTGGTGCTGGCCCGCGGCGGTGACGGCGGCTTTGGCAATGCAAATTACAAGACCTCGACCAATCGCGCGCCGCGCCGGGCCGATAAGGGCTGGCCGGGGGAAGAACGCTGGCTTTGGCTGCGGCTGAAACTCATTGCCGATGCCGGGCTGGTTGGGCTGCCCAATGCCGGCAAATCCACCTTCCTGGCGGCGGTTTCCGCCGCGCGCCCCAAGATTGCGGATTATCCCTTCACCACGCTCCATCCTCAGCTTGGCGTGGTGCGCCTGAACGCGACCGAGGAATTTGTGCTGGCCGATTTGCCGGGCCTGATTGAAGGCGCGGCGGAAGGGGCAGGGCTTGGCACGCGCTTCCTTGGCCATGTGGAACGCTGCAAGGTGCTGCTGCACCTGGTGGATGGCTCGGCCGCTGATCCCGCGCGGGCCTATCGCATCATTCGCCGTGAATTGGCCGAATACGGCCACGGGTTGGAAGATCGCCCGGAATTGGTCGCACTCAACAAGGCCGATGCCATGACGCCCCAGGCGCGCATCTCCCGCGTCAAGGCGCTCTCCCGCGCGGCCGGCAAGCCTGTCATGCTGATCAGCGGCGCGACAGGTGAGGGCGTGCCGGAATTGCTCCGTGCCCTGGCTGACATGATCACGGCGGCGCGCTGACAGGCGGGGCTTTCGCATGTTAAGCGCCATTCCATGATCAATCCGGCCCAGCCTCGCTTCAAGGATGCCAAGCGCATTGTCGTGAAGATCGGCTCTGCGCTGGTGGTGGATAACGCCACCGCCGCGCCGCGGGCTGCCTGGCTTGCCTCGGTTGCTGCCGATATCGCCGCACTGCGCGCCCGCGGGGCTGAGGTTGTGGTGGTGTCTTCCGGTGCCATTGCGCTGGCGCGGAAGGCGCTTGGCCTGACGCGGCGGCGGCTGCGGCTGGAAGAAAAGCAAGCAGCAGCGGCGGTGGGGCAGATTCGCCTGGCGGGCGCCTGGCAAGAAGCGCTGGCCGCGCATGGGCTGAAGGCAGCGCAATTGCTGCTGACTTTGGAAGATTCGGAAGATCGCCGGCGTTATCTGAATGCGCGCGCCACACTCGCCACCTTGCTCAACCTTGGCTGTGTGCCTGTGATCAATGAAAATGATACGGTGGCCACGGCAGAAATCCGCTTTGGCGATAATGATCGTCTGGCCGCGCGTGTGGCCGAAATGATCCAGGCCGATGCGCTGCTGCTGCTTTCAGACATTGATGGGCTTTACACCGCCGATCCGCGCAACGACCCCGACGCGCAGCATTTGCCCGTGGTGGAACGCCTGACGGAGGAGATCATGGCGATGGGGGGCGAACCGCCGCCCGGCTATTCCTCCGGCGGGATGCGGACAAAACTGATCGCGGCGCGCATCGCAACCGGGGCCGGCACGGCCATGGCGATTGCGCTTGGCCAGCGTGACCATCCGCTGCGTGCGCTGGAAGAAGGTGCGCGCTGCACCTGGTTCCTGCCGCTACCGGAAGGCCGCAGCGCGCGCAAGCGCTGGATCGCGGGCAGCCTTGCGCCGCTTGGTGTGCTGGTGGTGGATGCGGGGGCGGCACGCGCATTGAAGCGCGGTTCATCGCTGCTGCCCGCCGGTGTGCGCGCCGTGGAAGGCGAGTTTTCGCGCGGTGATCCCGTGAGTGTGCGCGATGCTGAGGGCGCTGAAGTGGCGCGCGGGCTTTCTGCTTATGATGCGGATGCGGCGCGGCTGATCGCCGGGCATCGCAGCGAAGCGCTTGAGGAAATTCTTGGCTGGCGCGGGCGAGATGAAATCATCCACCGTGATGATATGGTGCTGCTGTAGTACGCACCTTGGGCGCTATACGCCCGCGCTTCTTCATGGCAGCCTTGTGCCCAGGCGCAGCGTGAGCCGCGCCGATCAAGGGCAAGCAACGCTATGAAGGAAATACGCCTTCTCTCCACCAGTGCGATTCTGGGCTACGGCTTCCCGGAAGCGAGTCTTCAGTCCGGCATGGCGCGTGCGCCGCATGTGATTGGCGTTGATGGCGGCAGTGTTGATCCCGGCCCCTATTACCTTGGCGCTGGCGTGCCGTTTTGTTCCACCATGGCGATCCGGCGCGATTTGCGCCTGATGCTGCGCGCGGCGATTGCGGCCCGCATACCGCTGATGATTGGCACTGCGGGCGGTGCGGGTGGCGCACCGCATCTGGAACTGACCGCGAAGCTGGTGCGCGAAATCGCCGCCGAGGAAGGCTTGCATTTCCGCCTGGCGCTGATTGAAGCGGAACCGCCGCGCGCGGAATTGCAGCGCCGCCTGGCGGCAGGGCGCATCCGCCCACTTGGCAAGCAAACCCCCTTAACGGCAGAGGCTTTGGAGCGCGCGAGCCGCGTGGTTGGCATGATGGGCCCGGAACCCTTCATGGAGGCTTTGGATAATGGCGCGCAGGTGATCCTGGCCGGCCGTGCGAGCGATCCCGCGCCCTGGGCCGCCGCTGCCATCCGCGCGCAATTGCCGCCCGCGCCCGCCTGGTATGCCGGCAAGATGCTGGAATGTGGCGCGACACCTTCGATCCCGAAGGGTCATGATTGCCTGCTGGTGACGGTGCGCGAAGATGGCGTGGAATGCGAACCGATGAACCCCACCCGGCGCTGCACGCCGCTTTCGATCGCCAATCATTCACTGCATGAAAACAGCAGCCCCATTCATCACATCGAACCGGGCGGCATGCTGGATACATCCGATTGCCGTTTTGATGCGCTGAGTGATCGCGCCGTGCGCATTTCCGGTATGCGCTGGACGCCGGCTTCGCAATACACGGTCAAGTTGGAAGGCGTAGAATTTGCAGGCCATCGCTGCATTTCCATTTGCGGCACGCGCGACCCGTTGCTGATTGCGCGCCTGCCCCTGTTTCTGGAAGAGGTGCGCGGGATTGTGCGCGAAAAGGCTGCTGCTTTTGGCGCGGCACCGGAAAGTTATTCGCTCATCATCCGCACCTATGGTCTGGATGGCGTGATGGGCGCGCGCGAACCCGTGCAGCAGGTGGCGGGCCATGAGGTTGGCTTTGTCATTGAAGTCATCGCTGAAACGCCCGAAATCGCCGCGGCCGTGCTTGGGATTGCGCGGACCAATATGCTGCATACGGATTTCCCAGGCAGGCTCTGCCGCGAAGGCAATATGGCCTTCCCCTTCTCGCCATCCGATATTCCGGTTGGACCGGTCTATCACTTCAGCATTCATCACGTGCTGGAACTGGATGACCCATCCGAGATTTTCCCGATCACCTATGAACAAATCTGAGGGCGATCATGCCAAGCATCCGTGAATTGGCGCGAATCTGCAAAAGCAAGAATGCGGGGCCGTTTGATCTGACGATTGATATCGTTTTTGATGATCCCGAACTCTATGGAAAGGTGCGCGCTTCCGGTGTCATTACCGAAGCCTTGTTTGCCCGGCTTTATGGCGTCGCGGCAGATGATGTGCTGCTGACACCCTATGATGCCGCCATGGCGATCAAGGCGACATTTCCACGCCTGGTGCCAGCGGGCGGCATTGGCGATACGGATGTCTATGGTTGCCAGCAGCATGCACCGCTGCTTGATGTTGAAATACCCGTGTGATCTGAGGGGCTCTTCCGATGCCGAACACCAATCGCCAAATGACCATGGTTGCTTTTTTGCAGGCGCAAAATTGTTCAAACCTGCCCGGTTCCTGGCGGCACCCCGCGTCCATGAGCGATTTCCTGACGCCCGATTACTATCAGCGCATTGCGCGCATTCTGGAAGACGGCAAATTCCACATGGCCTTCTTCGATGATCGGCTGGCGATGCCCGATATCTACGCCAATGATTTCCGCAATACGGTGGCGCATGGCGTACGCGCGGTGAAGCTTGATCCGCTGACCATTGTCATGATGATGGCCGCCGCCACCAAGCGCATCGGCCTGGGTGCGACCTATTCCACCACCTATTATGAACCCTATCACGTGGCGCGGCTTTTCGCGACGGCGGATCTGATGACGCGCGGGCGTGTGGCGTGGAATATCGTGACGTCGCTCAATAATAGTGAGGCGCTGAATTTCGGCCACAGCGAACATCTGGAACATGATCTGCGCTACGATCGCGCTGATGAATTCATGGAAGTGGTGATGGGCCATTGGGGGGCCTGGGATGATGATGCGCTGATCGTGGATAAGGAATCCGGTGCCTTCGCCAAGCCCGATGGTGTGCGGCGGCTGGATCATCAGGGGAAGTATTTCAAATCGCGCGGGCCGTTCACCGTGCCGCGTTCACCGCAGGGCCATCCTGTTTTATTGCAAGCGGGCCAAAGCGGGCGCGGGCGCAGCTTTGCCGCGCGCTGGGGTGAGGCTGTATTCGTGATCTATCCCAATCTCGAAAATGGTAAGAAGCAGTATCGCGAATTCCGCGCTGCCGTCGCTGCCGAAGGGCGCGATCCGGATAGCGTGAAAATCCTGCCCGCCTGCTACGCCATTCCCGCTGAAAGCGCCGATATGGCCGCCGAGAAACAGGCGGTGATTGAAGCAACCGCGCGGCCCATTGATGGGCTGACGCTGCTTTCCGAAGTACTGAACTGGGATCTGGGCAGCAAGCCCTATGGTGAACCGCTGACCGACGCAGAACTCGCGGGGCTTTCATGGCATGGTTTTCGAGATCGCGTGATCATGCTCTCGGGTAAGAAGAACCCCAGTGTGCGCGATTTTGTGGAGGTTTCAGGCCGCGGCACCATCCATGAACATCACGCCTTTGTCGGCACGCCAAAGCAGGTCGCGGATCAGATGGAAGAATGGTTCCATGGCGGCGCTTGTGATGGCTTTGTCATGGCGGCCACGCATATCCCCGGCGCCTATGAGGATTTCGTGCGCCTGGTGGTGCCTGAATTGCAGCGCCGAGGCGTATTCCACAAGGATTATCCCGGCAGCACTTTGCGCGACATTATGGGCCTGAAGCGGCCGAGCGCCGCGGAATGCCGCGCTGCGGGCCAACCGAAAGGGGCATAAGCGCCCCTTACGCATCAGCCATGCTGTAGCTGTTTGATCATCGCCAGGGCCCCAGCCGGAAGCGGCCCTTGATTGATCGCAGCCACCGCGTGGTCGAGTTCCGCGATACTCGCTGTACCCACCAATACGGTGCTGATCTCGCGCGGCATGGCGGAAAAGCGCAGCGCCAATTCAACAAGATCCTTGGCGTAGCCAGACTCGATCAAGGGCATCAGGCGCCGCGCCGCTTGCACATCCGCTGCATAACTGGCGCCAGACGCGATCGGTTCCACCTTCGGCACACCAAGGGGGCTGCGATCTTCCGAACCACTCAGGGCACCACCCGCAAGGATGCGAATGGCCATCACGCCAATACCCGCCTTGCCAGCGTGATGAATGACACCACCAAGACCCGGCATCGATGACGCTGGGGGCAGGGGCGTCACGCCGCTGGGGTTGAGGATGTTGTAGGGCATTTGCGCCGTGGCGAAACCACCTTCATCCAAAACACGGCGCAGCATGGGCGCATCGCCAAGCCCGGTAATGCCATAGAAACGGATCTTGCCTTGATCACGCAGTTTGCGGAGAGCAGGGACAGCTTCCTGCAATATCTGATCCGCCGTGAAGCTTGGTGCCTCACCTGATTGGGTAATGGGTTCATGGAGGTGAAAGATATCCACGCTATCGCGCCCAAGCCGGGCCAGGCTAGCATCGATGGATTGCGCGATGGTGCCGGCAATATCCGCACGTTGCGGCCCACGGATGCGAACCTTGGTGCCCACAATCACCTTTGCGCCAAGCGCTTTAAGCGCGCGGCCCAGATTGCTTTCGGAAACGCCATCACCATAAGCGGAAGCCGTATCGAAATACGTAATGCCTTGGTCAATCGCGCGCCCAATGGCGCGGTCCTGTTCGGCAGCAGTGCCTTTCACCATCAATCCGCCGATGGCGCCGCATCCATAACCCAAAACGGAAACACTAAGGCCGGTCTTGCCGAGGGGGCGCTGTTCCATCGGTCGCTCTCCTATCGCTCAAGTTCGGACTCTGCGGCAGGGATGCCATCACCGCAAGCCATGCTTGCCCTTCCTGCACGACAATGCGAGCCTACCATCGAACGCGCATAGACGCGGTATAGGAGGACACGTAGATGATTTCACGTCGCTTGCTTCTGGGTACGGCGGCATCGCTGGCGGCGGCTACCATCATCCGCAGCGCCATAGCCTATCCGGATCGACCCATACGCATGATCGTGCCCTTCGCTGCCGGTGGAAACACGGATATCCTGGCGCGCCTGGTTGCAGGCCCGATGGCGGAACGCTTGGGCAGGCCAATCGTCATTGAGAACCGCGCCGGTGCTGGTGGAAGCCTTGGGGCGGAACTGGTCGCGCGTGCGCCGGCTGATGGCTATACGCTGCTGTTTGGCGCAGGCGGACCGCTTACGGCCAATCCTGTGCTGCAAGCGAATATCCCCTATGATGTGGAGCGTGATTTCCGCCCCATCGGCCTTGTCGGTATTCTGCCCATGATCTGCCAAGTCACTGCGCGTTTGCCGGCGCGCAGCTTGACGGAATTGATTGCGCTGATGCGCCAGCGTGATGGCGCCTTGACTATTGCGACCCCTGGCAGTGGCAGTGCGGCGCATCTTGCCTTGGAGTTATTGCTGGCTGGGGCGAATGTGAAGGCAACCCATGTGCCTTATCGTGGCGGCAGCGCCATGATTCCGGATTTGATCAGCGGCACAGTGGATGCCGGGATGGTGGAATTGCCTTCAGCCCTGCCGTTGCATCAGGAAGGCAAGGCGCCCATTATCGCCATCGCAACCGAGGCGAGATCGGCACATCTGCCAGGCGTACAGACCTTCATCGAAGCTGGTCTGCCCAATTTCACCGCCGGCAGTTATGGCGGCCTATTGGCGCCAGCCGCGACGCCGGCCGAGGTTATCGGCAAGCTCCATGCCGCACTGACAGCGACGCTGGATGACGCCGCGATACAAGTGCGCATCGGCGAAGTCGGCGCCATTTTGGCGAGCCCAAGCCAACGCACGCCCGATGGCTTTACGCAGTTCTTGCGGGATGAATTGGCCAATGCTCGACGCGCAGCACGGCTCGCGGGGCTTTCGCCATCATGAAGTAAGGTGCGCATCCCACGCTTGCTGTCTGCGGTGAGTGGTGCATATCCTTGATCATGAAAACGCTTGGGTCGTGGGCTCATGACGTGGTTCTTGGAGGGAGTAACGCTCATGCGTATCACACGTCGCGCCGCGCTTGGCCTTTTGGCAGCGCCGCCTGTTCTCGCCCAAAGCCGCGATTGGCCGAATCGTCCGCTCCGCCTGATCGTCCCGAGCGCCGCTGGCGGTTATGAGGTTTATGCGCGCATCCTCGCGCCACGGCTTGGCGAATTGCTCGGTCAACCTATTGTGGTGGAAAACAAGCCGGGTGCGAATGGCATTATCGGCATGCAGGATTTGCAGCGCAGCCGGCCTGATGGCAATACTTTCATGTTCGCGCATATTGGCGCGATTTCCATCGGCAGCAGCATCTATCCCAATATGCCTTTTGACCCGGTGGAGGAATTCGCCTCGATTTCCGTGGCCGTCACTTCGCCGTTGGTGTGGTTGCTGAACCCAACGCAATCTTTTCGAACCATGCCGGAATTCATCGCCCGCGTCCAGGCGGAACCCGGCGTGTGGCGTTATGGCAATCCATCATCAGGCAGCATCCCGCATCTGGTCGCGGAAGATACCAAGCTTCGCCACAAGCTTGATATGCCGGGTGTGCCCTATCGCAGCACCGTGCAATCCCTGACGGCGGTGATCGCCAATGAGGTGCCGATCACTGTGGATAGCCTCGGCGCAAGTGGCGGGCATATCGCGGGCGGCAGGCTCCGCGCCTTGGCCATGACAGGTCGCGAAAGGTCTGATCGGCTACCCGGCGTGCCTACGATGATGGAGCTTGGCCTGGATGTGCGCGAATGGGTCGCCTGGTATGCCTTCATGGCGCCGAAAGGCACGCCGGAAGACATCATCCAAAAGCTGAATGGCGTGATCAATCAGGTGCTCCGCGAAGACGCCATTGCAACGCGTATTCGCGACCTTGGCGCCGCGCCCCGCTTCACAACACCAGCCGAAATGCTGAGCTTCATTCGGCAGGAGCGAGAGGATTTTGGCGCCATCGCGCGCGCGGGGAAGATCAAAGTGGAATAGCA
>JADCFR010000003.1 GCA_020249415.1 Roseomonas sp.
ATTCGGCCCCGCGCTTTTCGCTGCGCGCCACACCAGGGCGCGGGCTGCTTCCACCTCAATGGACATATCCGCTAGCATCCAGGCAAGGCCCTGGAATTCGCCAATGGGCCGCCCGAATTGGCGCCGGGTCTGCGCACGCTCCAGCGCGTGTTCATAAGCCCCGGCGGCAAGCCCCAGTGCCACCGTCGCGGCCCCCACGCGCTGGCCATTATAGGCATCAATCAGCCGGCCAAAGCCGCGCGCCCAGCCACCGGGCGGGCGCAGCACCATGCTATCGGGCACCTCAAGCCCGGCGATCTCTGTCTCGGCTTCTGGCATGCCGCATAGGCCAAGGGAGGGGATGCGCTTGAAGCTAATCCCAGGCGGCGGGCCGTCGCCCTGGCGCACCACCAGAAAGCCGCCAATGCCCTGATCGCGCCCATCTTCAATCACACGCGCGAAGATCAGATGCAGCCGAGAAACCCCGCCGCCCGTGATCCAGGTCTTGCGGCCATTGATCACCCATGTATCGCCATGGCGCACCGCGCGCGTCGTCATTTCAGTCGCGGCCGAGCCCGCTTCCGGCTCCGTGATCAGAATGGCGGGCTTGTCGCCGGCCAGCACCAGATCGGCGGCGATGCGCTTTTGCGCGTCTGTGCCATAGGCCATGATGGCGCCAATGGCACCCATATTGGCTTCCACGGCAATGCGGCCAGAAACCGCGCAGGCCTTGGAAAATTCCTCAATCACCAGGGCAGCGTCGAAGTAATCGCCTCCCGGCCCGCCCCATTGGCGCGGCACAGTCAGGCCGGTGAAGCCCGCTTCCGCCATACGCTTCACCATGGGCCAGGGATAGGCGCCGGAGCGATCCGTCTCGGCGGCTTGGGCTGCCGCTTCGCGCGCCAATTCGCGCGCCCGGTCGCGCAGCCTTGCCTGTTCGGGGGTCAAGCCATCCATGATGAGAACCTTATGAAAGACGTGCTTCGATAGCCGCCGCAGCGGCGCGATCCAGTTTGAGCGCCTTGGCGAATTGATCAAGCCAGGCGCGTTCGGCGGCTGCAATTTCTCCCGCGCCAACCACGGCGGCGGCGTAAAGCTGTGCGGCCAGCATGGGGTCACTCGCCAGCTTGGCCAATGCGGCGGGCGTCAGTGGCTTGTCGAAATCGGCCAGCACCATATCGCGCGCGGCGGGGCTGAGGCCCGCGCCGTCCAATTGCGCGGCAATGCGCCCGCGTTCTTCGGCATCAATCGCGCCATCGGCCTTGGCGGCGGCGATCATGCCGCGCAGCATAAGCAAGGCCTCGGCGGTTTCGGCGCTGGGTTCCTGCTCGGGCGCGGTGGCGACGGGCGCCCAGGGGTCGGCGGCGGGTTTTGCGGCGCCGGGCGCATTCCTGGCGGGCGGCGGCGTGCCCGCGCCCTGGCGCGATGGCCCGGACCAATCAAAGCTGCCACCCTTATCCTTGCCAGCAGGTGCTGGCCTCGGCGCGGGCGGCGCCGGGCTTTGGCTTTGGCGGAGGACTTCAATCGCAACGCCAGCCAGCCCCGCCAGGGCACGGGCCAATTGTGCATTGCCGGAAGCAGCGCGGGTGCGATAGCGCGGAGCGCTGCGGCGTCGAGGTGCCGCGCCGCCGCCCAGCACTGCGCCAATCACTCGCCCAAGATCGAACCCGGCCATGCTAAGCCCTCCCGTGATGGCAGCATTACAAATCCTGCATCACCGCGGCAATCGCGGGCGCGAGGGCGCGAAACTCCTCGGCCCTTGGGCTGCGCGCGCGCCAGGCAAGGCCAATGCGCCGGCTGGTGCCGCTTTCCAATGGCCGTGTCACCAGCCCGGTCCCCGCGAGCACGCCGCCCGCCACGGCGAGCCGCGGCAGGAGCGTAATCCCAAGCCCGCTGGCCGCCATTTGCACGAGTGTGTGGAGCGAGGTTGCGGAAAATTCCTCCGCCGCCAAAGCCCCGGAAAGCCCGCAGGCGGAAAGCGCATGATCGCGCAGGCAATGGCCATCCTGCAGCAGCAATAGTTTTTCATCCATCAGCGCGCGGGGCGCAATGCTGGTGCGCGCGGCCAAGGGATGGTCTTCCGGGCAGGCGAGCAGAAAAGGGTCCTCGGCGATGGCCAGCGTCTCCGCAGCGCCGCAATCGCAGGGGAGTGCCAATAGCAGCAAATCAAGCCGGCCGGATTCCAAAGCCTCAACCAGCCTTTCGGTCAAATCCTCGCGCAACCAAGGGCGCAGGCGCGGAAAATCGGCGCGCAGTCGGGGCATCAGGCGCGGCAGCAGAAAGGGGCTGATGGTCGGGATGACGCCAAGGCGGATCGGTCCCGAAAGTGGTTCCCGCGCGGCGGTCGCGGTTTCCACGCAGCTATTGAGTGCTGCCAATGCGACCCGGGCGCGCTGGATCAGTTCCGCGCCAAGGGGCGTGAAAACGGGTTTTTTGGCGCCGCTCCGTTCCAGGATTGCCGCATCCAACTGCCGTTCGAGTGCGATCATACCCGCTGAGAGCGTGGATTGCGTGACCCCACAGGCCGAAGCGGCGCGGCCAAAATGCTCATATTCGGCGAGTGCCACCAGATAGCGAAGCTGTTGCGGCGTGGGCAGGGCAATCATCGCATGATCCGATTATTTATCGAAAACCCTCTGTTGGAGGGCGCGCCGCGATATATGGGGCGTTATTGGCCCTCACTCAAAGAACCGTGAAGGCCCTGGGGCAAAAACTGGCCTATCCGGTGTTTTTCAACGACGCACCCAGCGTTCCTGACCAAGCCTGGTCCCGCCGGCATAGGTCCAGATACCGGACCAGACACCATTTTCATTCACCAGCAGCACAAGCCCGGTATCATTGCCAGAACGATAGCTGACCGTGATAAAAGAATCATCGCCAATGCCGGTGCCAAGATAACGCTGCCCATCAATCACCCAGGTGACACGCAGCGTGTCACCGGTGGGCACGACCTCCACCGTGCCGCCATAGGCGACGCCATCCGGGGTACGACCTTCCACATTATAGCGGCCCACAACGCTTTTCTGCGCCGCCGCGCCACCCACCAGGGCCATGAGAATGGGCAGCGCCAGCAGCAAGCGTTTTTTGATCATCGAATCGCTCCTTTTTTCTGTGGTCAAAGATAAGCTTCCCAAGCTTTTGGGCAAGCCGCGATTAGCTGCGTTTCAATACCGCCCCGGATCATAAGGCTTTGGGTCAATGAAGGGCGCTTCGCCCATCATCATCTCGGCGACCAGCCGCCCGGTCGTTGGCCCCAGCGTAAAGCCCTGATGCGCGTGCCCAAAGGCGCACCAGGCGCCGTCCTGACCGGGCAGGCGGCCGATGATCGGCAGCATATCGGGCGTACACGGCCTGACCCCTAGCCAGGGATCATCTTCGACCGCTTCTGCCAAAGGCAAAAGCTTGCGCGCGAGAGGTTCAGCGCGCGCCAATTGCACCGGGGTTTTCGGTGCATCATCGGGCGCGAATTCAGCGCCTGTGGTCAGCCTGACGCCCGCGCGCATCGGCACCAGCACAAAGCCGCTATCGGCATCCATGAAACCGCGCTGCAGCACCGCATTGCCCTGCATGCGGTAATGGCGGTGATAGCCGCGCTTGCCAAAAAGCGGCGGCGCATAGCCGAAGCGCCGCGTGAGCTTCGCGGAAGCCGAGCCGAGCGCCACGACAACCTGCCCTGCCTCCCGCGCGCCATCCGCGCTTTGGACGCGCCAGCCCGCGCCATGGCGTTCAAGGCTGAGCGCATCGCCGCGCAGGATCTGCCCGCCCGCTTCAGTAAAGCGCTTGGCGTAGAACAGCGTCAGCGCCTGCGGATCACTCACTGACAGCGGATCGGTCCAGTGAATGGCGCCAAGGCGCTTGACCAGCAGATGTGGTTCCGCCGCCGCGATACCGGCCTGATCGAGCAGCGCGTAATTCACACCCTGTTCGCGCTTCAGTATCTCGGCTTCCGCAATGGCCGCGTTCAAGGCTGTTTGGTTATTGTAAAGCCGCATCCAGCCAATGGGGCGCAGCAGCGCTTCGGCTTCGGTCCCGCGTGTGAGCGCCACATGTTCATCAATGCAGGTCACGATCAGCCGCGCATAGGCTTCCGCAATGGGCCGATAGCGTGATGGCGCCGAATGCCACCAATATTTGAACAAGGGTGCGGCAAGGCTGAGCAGCGCGGAGGGATGATAGGAAGCATCCACCGATCGGTTCTGCGCCATGCGCCAAAGTGTCGCGATATCGCGCGGGAAGGGGTGCGGATAGACGGCTTCGCGCTGGATCAGGCCCGCATTGCCGAAGGAGGCGCCTTCGCCAGGTGGTGCGCGGTCCAGCACCACCACCTGCGCACCGCGGCGTTGCAGATGCAGTGCGATGGAAACGCCGATCATGCCGGCACCAAGCACGATCACAGATCGCGACATTCTTCTTCTTCCTGTCTCACGCGCCCCGGCGCGTCGAACCTTTGGTTGATCGCATTTTCCGAGCCGCCAAGTGACTTCACTTGGCTTGAAAATGCTCTACACGTCTTTAGTCTCAAACTCCGCCGGACCGGTGATTTCGATCAATTCCAGGTCCTCCGAATGCGCGACTTCGCGATGCTTCACCAAGGGCGGCTGATAGCAGCTATCGCCGGCGCGGAATTCCTTGACGCCGATATCCTCATATTCAAAGCGCACCCAGCCCTTCAGCACATAGAACATCTGAAACTTCAGATTATGGGTATGCCATTGCCCGGTGGCATGGGCGCCGGGGATGGCGCGAATGACATGCGCGCCAAAGGCGCCGTCCGTCGCTCCTTTGATGCCGAGATCACGATATTCGAAAAACGGGCGCAGCCCGCGGATGAATTCCGAAGCCTCGGCATGGCTGGTTGTTGTGGTGGTCATGGCATGTGATCCTTCAGGCAAGCGGCAGCGCCACATGGCGCGTAAAGCCGGGCCGTGTCAGCAGCGTATCATAATAGCGGCGGAGATTGGGCAGGTTCGGGCGTTCGACGGGCAGCACATGCCAGCGATGCACCCAGCAACCGAGTGTCAGGTCGGCCAGTGTCAGCGCATCGCCACACAAAAAGCGCTGCCCTTCGAGTTTCTTGTCGATAATGCCCCAAAGCCGGCCTGCCTCATCGCGCGCCTTGGCTTCCGCCTTCCAATCGCGTTCCGGTTCCGGCAGGCGCACATGGGTGAAGAAGATCGTCACCATGGGTGCTGTCAGATGCCCAAGCGTCCAATCCATCCAGGTTTCCACCGCCGCCCTTTGGCGCGGATCCCGCGGGTAGATCGGGCTATCGGGCGCTTCGGAGTTACACAGGTACCGGCAGATCGTGTTGCTTTCCCACAGCGCCCAGCCATCGTCTTCCTGCAAGGTCGGCACCAGGCCCATCGGGTTCATGGCGCGGTATTCCGGCTCCTTGGTGCGGCCAAAGGCGCCGCCGGCATCTATCCTTTCATAGGAAAGGCCGAGCTCTTCCATCAGCCACAGCACCTTCATCACATTGCTGGAACTTGTCCGGCCCCAAAGCTTGCGCATGGCTTTTCTCCCTTGCCTGAGATCAGCCTAAAGGGCTCAGCCGGGCGGGTCCAGTTGCAAGCGCCGCCGTGGCGCGCAATCTCTCTCCCCATGAAGCGCGCTTTGATCATTCTGACCCTGGCCGCCGCCGCACCGCTTTTGGCCCAGGCCAGTGAGACCTGGCTCGGGCTCGCGCCCTGCGAGCTTTGCCTGTGGCAGCGCTGGCCCTATTGGGTGGCGGCGGGTCTGGCGGCGCTGGCGCTGGTGCTGCCGGGCCACGCCGGGGTGCTGCTGGGCCTGGCTGGGCTGGCTGCCATCGCCTCCGGCCTGCTGGGCGGGTTTCATTTGGGGGTTGAGCAAGGTTTTTGGCCCTCGCCGCTTGCCGGCTGCAAGGCCGCCACTTCAGGCGGCGCCATGAGCATCGAGGATATGCTGAAAAACCTCACCCCCATCCCGAATAAGCCCTGTGACGCGCCGGCTTTTCTGATCCCCGGCCTTCCCATTTCAATGGCGGCATTGAATATGGTGTATGGATTGGGCCTTGGGGCGCTTGCGCTGCGCCTCGCCCGGCAAGGAGCCAGAGCATGACGCAGAAAACCGCCGAATACCGCCTGCCCGGCGACCCCACGGCGCGTGAGGTGGTGGAACGCACCATTCGCGTGGATCATGCCGGCGAATATGGCGCCAAGCGCATTTATGAGGGCCAATTGGCCATACTTGGCCGGACCAAATACGGCCCGGTGATCGAACATATGAAGGCGCAGGAACAGGTCCATCTGGACACGTTTTCTCGCCTGATTGGTGAGCGCCGCGTGCGCCCAACCGCGCTGCTGCCCTTCTGGCATGTTGCCGGCTTTGCGCTGGGTGCGGCCACCGCTTTGCTTGGCCATCGCGGCGCCATGGCCTGCACAGTCGCCGTCGAAGAAGCGATTGATGAGCATTACCGTGCCCAGGAAGACATTCTTGGTGATGATGAGGCAACACTTCGCGCCGATATCGCCCGCTTCCGTGCCGAGGAGCTGGAGCATCGCGATACGGGGCTGGAACACGAAGCAGAACAGGCGCCGGCCTATCGGCTGCTGAGCGCCGCAATCAAGACCGGCTGCAAGATCGCCATCAAAATCAGTGAGCGCGTGTGATGCGCCGCGCCGCATGCGCCTTGCTTCTTGCCTTGGCAGTGCTGGGCTGTGCAAAACAAACGCTGCCGCCGGAAGCACAGCCGGTAACGCAAGCGCCGGTCCCGGATGTGACGATCACGCCGCTTTATCCCAATAGCATGCCCGGACCGCCAGGACCCGGCGGTGTTGCCGTGGCACCGGCCCAACCATCCGAGAGAACGCAAGCGGTGGCGGCACGCCTGCCCCTGCGCGTCGGGCCCTGGGTGCGCGCTGTCGGCCCACCCGATGAGGGTGCGATCGCGCGCAATGGGCTGAGCCAGCTCTTCGTCCGCTACACGCTGCCCGGCCAAGGAAGCTGGGCCACGGTTGCGGTGAATGATCACGGCGTGGAAGTGCCGGATGGCTTTGCCTCAGCCGCCGTGGCCGCCGGCTATGAAGCGAGCAAGGCCAGCGTGCGCACCAGCGCGCCGGGTGGTGTCGCGCGCATGCGCCTGGTCTGGATTCCAGACGCGCCTTCGCAACGCTGCGTGACCGGCCGCGTGGTGCTGCAAGGCCAGGGCTCGCTGCATGTGGCGTGTTCCACCGGCGTTGCCGGGCAGGAATTGCGCGTGCGGGTAACGGCGACCTTTCGCCCCGGCGATTCAGGGCGATTATTCGAATTGGAAGGGGAGGTAGCGCGGCTGATTGCGGAGGTGACGCGCGCCGCCGCCGGGCTTCAGCCAAGCCCCGGCGTGCGGTCAGACGGGCGCGTTTTCATTCCTCGGTTTGGCGCTGAGGCGATGTTGTAGCGTGGACGTCAATGTCCCCGGACCAAGTATCCAAGGCGCGAAAGGCCACCCCATTTGATTTATGAAGAACAGCACCAGGCCTGGCACCCTGGCGTCACAAACCAGGGCCGCGCAGGCAGCAGGTGAGGGCGACTATTCCGCCGCCGCCTTTTCCTCTTCTTCAGTGACATCGCCCGAGAGCATCTTCTCGGCCAGCAAGCCGGCCTGGCCGCGGATACGCTGTTCGATGGAAGCGGCCATATCCGGATGGTCACGCAAGAAGCCCTTGGCGTTTTCACGCCCCTGGCCGATGCGCTGACTATCGCAGGAGAACCAGGCACCGGATTTCTCAACGATATTGGCCTTCACGCCAAGGTCGATCAATTCGCCAAGTTTGCTGATGCCTTCACCATACATGATGTCGAACTCAACCTCTCGGAAGGGCGGCGCCATCTTGTTCTTCACCACCTTCACGCGGGTATGATTGCCCGTCACCTCATCACGTTCCTTGATGGCGCCGATGCGGCGGATTTCCATGCGGACCGAGGCGTAGAATTTCAGCGCATTGCCGCCCGTGGTGGTTTCCGGGTTGCCAAACATCACCCCGATCTTGAGGCGGATCTGGTTCAGGAAAATCAGCAGCGTATTGGATTTGGAAACCGAACCCGTGAGCTTGCGGAGCGCCTGCGACATCAGCCGCGCATGCAGCCCGACATGGCTATCGCCCATTTCGCCTTCCAATTCCGCGCGCGGCACCAGGGCGGCCACGGAATCGACCACCAGCACATCAACGGCGCCAGAGCGCACCAGCGTATCGGCGATCTCAAGCGCCTGTTCGCCGGCATCGGGCTGGCTGATCAGCAGATTATCCACGTCCACGCCAAGCTTTTTGGCATAGCCGGGGTCGAGCGCATGTTCCGCATCCACAAAGGCGCAGGTGCCGCCGCGCTTCTGCGCCTCCGCGATCACATGGAGCGCGAGCGTGGTCTTGCCCGAGGATTCCGGGCCGTAGATTTCAACAATCCGCCCTTTCGGCAGGCCGCCAATGCCAAGCGCCAGGTCAAGCCCGAGCGAGCCTGAGGACACGACCTCAATATCGCCCTGCTGGGACTGCTTGGCGCCGAGGCGCATGATGGAGCCCTTGCCGAAGGCCCTTTCGATCTGGCTGAGCGCTGCGTCGAGCGCCTTTCCCTTATCCATGCTGCACCCCTGATGCTGGAGAGTAACCCGTGATGATTTCAACCATAACGCGATTTTGGTCAGAACTACCACAACTTATGGCAGGGAGACCAGAAAATTCGTCAGAGCCCCGCTACAAGGCCCTGCGGCCTCGATTCGGTGCAAGGGGAAGATGCCGGAAGGATAGGGATTTGGCAAGAACAAAAATGGAACATTGGCGATTTCTTGCCCTGAAATCGTCACTTTTGGCGAAGGCCGTGTCGTCACCCCGCCGCGCGAATACCCCGGCTCCTGATCACCTCACCCCATTTGGCAAGCTCCCGGGTCCAATACGCGTCAAACTCCGCCGGGCTATCGCCAATCGGCTCTGTCCCTTGCGTGATCATCTGCTGGCGGAAGGCCGGATCATCCACCGCCGCGCGCACCGCGCCCGCCAGCCGTTCCACCACCACGCTCGGCAGGCCGGCCGGGCCCATCAGCGCCATATCGGTCGAGGAATCAAACCCAGTCACACCTGATTCCGCCAGCGTCGGCAAATCCGGCAGCAAGGAACTACGCGTGGCTGTTCCCACCGCCAGCAGCTTCAGCGTCCCCGCGGCACGATGCGGCAGCGATGACACCGCATCAATGAAGGACATTTGCGTCTCCCCAGCCACCACAGCCTGCATGGAAGGCGCGCCGCCGCGATAGGGCACATGCATCATGCGCAAGCCCGCAATCGCCATCAGCATTTCCGTCGCCAAATGGCTGGAAGCACCAATGCCGGCAGAGGAAAAGAAGATCTGATCCGGCCGGTCACGAACATAATCCAGGAATTCCGCAATAGTGTTCACCGGCAGCGCGGGATGCACGCAAAGCGCCTGCGGCGTGCGCCCGACCAGGCTGATCCCAATGAAATCCGCGCGATTATCGTAAGGCAGCGGGTTGATCAGATGGGGCGCGATGGCATAGGTGCTATTGGTCGCGAATAGCAGCGTATAGCCATCCGGCCGCGCGCGCGCGACTGCGCCATGGCCGATAGTGCCCGATGCGCCAGCGCGATTATCCACCACGAATTGCTGCCCGAAAGCTGATGTGAAGCGCTGCGCGAAAAGCCGCGCCATGGTGTCGGAAGACCCACCTGCCGGCCAGGGATTGATGATCTGCACCGGGCGCGTTGGCCAGACTTCCTGCGCGGAGGCTGTGTGGAGTGCGGGCGCGGCGAGCAAGCCAGCCAGAACCACGCGGCGTTGGATGGAATGCATGGAAGCATCCTTCAGCTTTGGCTCAATTCAATGACCAGATTGCGGTGCCTGTCCACGGAAACCTGCGCGCCGGGAGAGATGACGCAGGTTGATTCGCGTTCTTCCACCAGCGCCGGCCCGGCAAAAGCCGCCCCGGGGGCCAGCCGATAGCGGTCATACACCGCGCAATCGCACCAGCCATGGCCTTCAAATAGCGCATGCCGGCTGCCGCGCCGCGCTTCTCCAGCTTCGGCCTTTTGTGCGCCTTCCATGGCGATATCGCGCCCGGGCGCTGAGGCCGCCAGCCGCCAGGTGAGTGCTTCAATCGGCAGCCCATCCAGCGCGCGGCCAAAGCGTTCGCGATAGGCGGCCAGAAAATTCTGCTCAATCGCCGCGACATCATCCGCACCGGGCGTCAGGCTTGGCATCGGTACGGGGATTTC
>JADCFR010000030.1 GCA_020249415.1 Roseomonas sp.
AGTGCTGCCCAGGGCGCTTGCGACTGGCGCATAGCCGCCGAGGGCTGAAATGATGCGTTCGGGCTTCATGGCGTCGCATCATACGCGCGGCGAATAGGCTGTCAAGAAAAAAAATTGCCGGGCTGGAAACTTTTTTGCTTGACATGCCGGGGGCGCCGGTTATTTTAACTGCGCAACCCTTATCGGAGCATCCGCCATGCTTACCATATCACGAGAAAAGCCCGCGCCGTTTCCTTGGGCGGAGTTTTGCGCCTTGTGCTTTGCCGCTGGCTGCGCTGCTGGCACATGGTTTTCCGTGGTGGTGCTTTCGTGATGGTTTGCAGCGCAATGCCGCGCCGCGCTTCGCTACTCGGCGCTCCGCACCGCAGCGCGCCGCAGCGCATCGCTCAGCAACTCAACGCGCTTTTCTGTATCGTCGAACCGCGTCACGGTTCCGCGATGCCGAAAGGCATCCACCACCGCGCCGCGCGCCGCGCCGCAGCGCGCCGCTACGCCGCGCGCCGCAACTCAACGCAACGCTGCGACTTTCCCGCCGCTTCGGCGTCGGGATGGCCGCAGGCTATCCACTTCGCGCCGCCCCGCTGCGCTGCGCACCGCATCGCAACGCACCGCTCCGCAACTCAACGCTAACAACCTAGAAGGAATGTGAACCATGCAAGCATCCGTAGCCCGCCTCAGCATCGTCGGCCTAACCGCCTATTCGCAGTCGCGCCAGCATGACGAGCCGAAACTCGAAGGCGAAAATCACGAAGCCTATGACCAGCGCACATGGCGCAGCAAGCTATCCGTCGCCACGCGCGACGGCAAGCCGACCGTGGTAATACCGGCCCATGGCTTGCACCAAGCCATCGCCGCCGCCGCCAAATACAGCAAGCGCCAAATTCCCGGCCAGGGCAAGGCGACTTGGACCGCCAAGTTTCTGTCCGGCATTACCCTGATGGATGATCCGGCGCTGGGGATTGATCCCGCCACGGTCAATGTGGTGACAATCTCCGCCAATGCCGATGGCATTCGGGGCAGCGGTAAGCGCGTCCCGCGCCGGTTTCCGATCATGCCGGAATGGGAAACGACTTTTGACGTCTACATTCTCGATCCCATCATCACGCAAGACGTGTTTCGTGAAATGGTCGAGATCGCCGGGATGTTTATTGGCATTGGCCGATTCCGCCCTGAGAAGGGTGGAACCAATGGCCGTTTCAGGATTGCGTCGCTGGTTTGGGAGGACAATCGCAAACTAGCGGCGTGATAATGCGCCCCGCTCCGCGCCGCGCCGCTGCGCTACGCGGCGCATCGCCTCGCAACTCAACGCTGCGACTTTCCCGCCGCATCGGCGTCGGGATGGCCGCAGGCCATCCACTTCGCGCCGCCCCGCGCCGCAACGCGGCGCATCGCGCCGCGCCGCAACGCAACGCACCTTAAACCGTGAAAGGAACAACCAGTGATCCAGACTGAAATCTCGGCAGACGCCCGCGCCATCGCGGACATGCTGAACACCTGCCCGATTGGCGAAATCGTCACCCTTGGCGCCATATCGGAAGCCATCGGGCGGGACATTACCGCTTGCCGCCATATCCTCGCCACCGCGCGCCGCGTGGCGCTCAGGGAAACCGCCGCCGTCTTTTCGACCGAACCTCGCGCCGGCCTTCGCCGCCTATCCGCCGAACGCGCAACCGAGGTCATCGGCCCCGGCGCCAGGCGCCATATCCGCAAGGCAGCGGGCAGGGCCAAGCGTGCCTTGATCGCCGCCACCGAAGGCGCGAATGACCTATCCGAAATCGCGCAACGCCGCCGCGCCGCTGAAATCAATGCGCTTGGATTGATGGAACACATTGCGCGCGATGCCAGCGTGAAGGCGTCAGACACCGCGCCGATGAAACCGCAACCGATTGGGATCGTCGCGCAAAACCTGCTGGCGCGGATCAGCGGGCAGGCCGGCCAATGACCGCCTTGGACCGCCGCCGCAAATACGACTGGCAGGATATGGCGATTGGCGACGAGCGGCGCTTTGAAGCGCGGCCCGCCGTTCGCGTAGCCGCGCATCTTTTCGCCAAGCGCCATGGGTGGAAGCTCACCACGCGCAAGGATGGCGACGTGATTATTGTGAGGAGGGAAGCGTGAAAAAGGAAACCATCGCAACCGCCAAGGCTGAAGCCAAGCGGTTCCTTTCGCGTGTGTCGGAATGGGAGAATGCCCAAGGCACCTATAAAGTGGGTGAGCATACCTTCCACACTTACACGCCGAAGCAGGGCGGGGCCTTGCGCCGTGCCAGCTTGGACCTTACCCGCGCGCTTGCTGAAATGAGGAAGCCATGACCCGAGACGAAAACGGATGGGACCCCGCGCGGCCTGGGGTGGCTCCGAATCCGAAAGAGAGCAGGCGGCACTGGATTTTGATTTGGGGAATCGAAACACTTTGTTTTTGGCATTCGAGGTGGTCAAGCTGGATTTCCGATACTGGCAGAAAAATACCGGTGCATGAAATGGCTGGCGCTGAATGTAAATACCTCGGCCCCTGCCTCACCCCCTCCGAGGTCGAGGCGCGCGTTGCCGAAGCCCGGCGCGCGGCGCTGAAGGAAGCGGCGAAGCGCCTGGAAGAACTGCATAGGAACCACGGCTATAATTCAGCAACCGGCCAAGTAATGCGGCGTGGAGAAATCGTGACCAATTCGAACGAGATTGATCACGCGCTTGGTTATTACCGCGCCGTCTCGGAAGGCGTGGCGCATATTCTTGCGCTGGGAGAGGAGCCATGAAAGAGCGCCCCATCCCCTTCAAGGGGCCGATGGTCAGGGCCATCCTGGATGGCCGCAAGACGCAGACGCGGCGGATTATGAAGATCCAGCCGCCGCCTGATGCGCGCGTGACGGTTGAACACTACAACCGTATCGTATTTGACCGCCACGGCGACATGCAGCCGGGCAAGGAAGTCTTTGGCGCGCTTTGGGATGGTGGCGAGTGCGGCCTGCCCTGCCCATATGGTGCCCCTGGCGATCATTTGTGGGTTCGGGAGACGTTTTGCTCGCATTGGGGCACCCCGCCACATGACGCGCCGCCAGAACACCGCATTATGACTGGCGATGAATTGCCACCGATAAAGCAAGATAGCGGTGAGTTCTACAAGCCAGAGACAGATGACCGCATGACGATCTGGTATGGCACCGGAGGTAACAAGCCGTTCCATATGAAATGGAAACCCTCGATGTTCATGCCGCGCTGGGCAAGCCGCATCACGCTCCGCATCACGGATATCCGGGTGGAACGGTTGCAGGGTATTTCTGAGGAGGATGCGCGGGCGGAGGGCGTGGAAGCTAAACCATTCCCCGGACCATGGTGGCAGGGCTATCGCGACGATATTGTTCTAGGCGAGCTTATGCACACGCAAAGCCTTGGCGAAACGCCGCCTGAGTGGATGATTGAGCCGAAGAGAATGTCGCTTTCGCATCTTGATCTTTCGGCGAGGGATGTATTCCGCAGCCTGTGGAACAGCATCAACGGCCCCGGCGCCTGGGACGCCAATCCCTGGGTTTGGGTTATCAGCTTTGAAAGGGTGGAGCCATGAGCATCATTCAAGAAACGCTGGCGGGAGCCGAATTTCAAGAAGCGCTGGCGGCAGCCGAAAAAGAAGCGGAGATGTGGATGGTCAGTTTAACAGGCAGGCGCCGCATTGTGCCGGGGCCTGAAGTGCCGAACATGGTGCGTAGCATCATCATTG
>JADCFR010000300.1 GCA_020249415.1 Roseomonas sp.
CGGGCGCAACATCGGCAATCGCCACACTTTCAATCCCGGCGCGGCCATGCAGCAGCGCGAAGGCGAGCAGCAAGGCAATCTCACCCAGCACTGCGAGCAGCAAATAAAGCCCGCCCGCGCGCCGCGCCTTTGGCGTGCCATCATGCGCGACGAGGCCGAAGGCCGCGAGGCTCACCACCGCAAAAGCCAGATAAAAGCTGAGCAGATCGCCCGCGATGAAAACGCCCAGGCAGCCCGCAAGCGTCAGCAGCCACCAGGCGGCAAAGCGCTTCGCCCTGGGCCCTATGCCCATCTGCGCGCGAGCGAAGACGCCGGCGGCACTCCATAGCAGCGCCGCCCCCCCAAGCAGCAGCGCCCCCGGCGCATCCAGCAGCAAGGTGATCTTGATGCCACCTGGATAGAGCACAAGCGAAGAACCCATTGCCAAGGGCGCGATCAGCAGCGCGGGCAGCGGCGCCAGCCAAAGCGCGCCCATCACGCGCCCGCGTGTCACCGGCCAGACAAGCGCCAGCAGCATCAGCACGGGCAGCAGCGGCACAAGCGGCAGCAGCAAATTCATGGCGCCATCACCGGCTGACCAATCTGCGCCATGCCCAGCATGGAAAGCGGCAGCAGCCCCAGCACCATGGAAAGCAATGCCAGCACCAGCACCGCGCCTTCCTGCATGCGCGGTACGGGGCGTGGTCTCGCTCCCTCTGGTGCTGGCGACAAGGCGGCAGCGACAAGCCGATAGACATAACCGCCGGTCAGCAAGCCGCCCGCCAGAATCACCAGCGACCACCACCATTGCCCGGTATCCACCGAAGCGCGCAGCAGCATCCATTTTGCGGTGAAGCCACCACTCGGCGGCACGCCCATGAGTGACAGCCCACCAATGCCAATGGCCAGCACGGAAAGGGGCGTGGCGCGTGCGGCGCCGCAAAGCCCGGCAACCCGATCCTCACCGATGGATTGCACAATCAAGCCGGCGGCCAAAAACATCGCGGCCTTGGCCAAGGCGTGAGAGACTGCCTGCAACATGCCCCCCAGCCAGGCACGCGTTGCCGCATCCGGATCGCCCGCCATCAGCAAGGGGAACATCAGGAACAGATAGCCGATTTGCGCAACCGTCGAATAAGCGATCAGCGCCTTCAGCTTTTCCTGCCTGAGCGCCACCACGCTGCCGACCAGGATCGCTGCCGCACCAAGGATTGCGAGCAATTCCGCGCCCGCCACGGGCGGGCCAGGCAACACCCAGAACCACAGCCGTACCAGCAGCACAAAGGCGCCCTTGACCACAAGCCCCGAAAGCAGGGCGGAACCCGCCGGCGGCGCCCCGGCATGGGCGGGCGGCAGCCAAAGATGCAAGGGAAAGACTGCCATTTTCGCGAGCAGCCCAACGGTCATGAGCGCGCCCGCCAGCCGCGTTGGCGCATCGGCGCGCGTATTGCCCGCAAGCAGGCCGATATCAAGCGTGCCATAGGCGCCATAAAACAGCGCGCAGCCAAGCAGATAAAGCACCGACCCGAGCAGCGCGAAAAGCAGATAACGGAGCTCCGCCTTGAACTGCGAAGGCCTTCCATCAAGACAGGCGAGTGCCAAAGCGGTGAAGGTCAACATCTCCAGCGCCACAAAGAGGCTGAACAAATCACGCGCGAGAAACGCAACCGCAAGCGACGCCGCCAATGCCGGCAGCAGGCACCAATAGGCATAGGCAGCGCGCCCGCCCTTGTCCCAGGATGGCGCCGGATAGGCAGCGCGACCAAAAAGCCCCGCAGCGACAAGAATAATCGCGGCAGCCAACAGCATCGCCGCGGCAAGCCCATCGGCGGCGAGGGCTATGCCAATCGGCGGCGCGAAACCGCCGATCTGGTAGGAAATGGGCTCACCCTGCCTGATGACGGCAGCAACGATCGCGACCGCAAGCGCAAGCCAAAGCCAAAGCGCACCGCGCGCCACGCGTGACGCGGCCTGGCCGCCATGCACGAAGGCAAGCAGCGTCGCGCCAAGCGGCAGCGCGATGGCCAGCACCAAAAGGGCTCCGCCGAGCGTTCCGGTCATTCTGGCGGCGTACCGGCATTGGCAGGCGGCGCGGGGTCTTCCGCGAGCGTCACCGCGCCTATTGTCTGATGCAGGCGAAGGGTCAGCACCAGGGCCAAGGCGGTGGCGGCAAAGGCAACGACCAGCCCGGTAATCACCATGGCTTGCGGCACGGGGTCCGCCGGCAGCCCTGCCGCCGCGCCGCGCCGCGCTGCCACGCCAAATACCAGGAATACGCCAATGCCGAGCAGGTTGAAGGCAATCACCTTCCGCAGCACGGATGATTGCGCGAGCATGCCATAAAGCCCAAGCCCAACCAGCCCGGCCGCCGCAAGGGCAAAGGGGGCAATACCCGTCATGGCTGCGCGCGCCGCTCAGGTGGCCCGGCGATCATGCAGGCCAAAGCGGCGGCGACCGATAATGTCATCGCTGTTTCGATCAGGAGGATCAGCGGTTTGGCAAAGCCCGCAGGATAGGCAAGGAAACCTTCAGCCCAGGCAAAACCCGCCAGCCCGACAAGCAGAAACACCAAGGGTCCTGCGGCAATGGCAAGCCGGAGCCGCATATCGCTGATGCTGGGCGGCGCCGTAAGCCCCGCAATCCAGGGCAGCACCCACATGGCCGCCAGCACCGCGCCGCCCTGGAATTTCCCGCCCGGCGCATCGGCGCCGACCCAGGCAATATAGATGCCAATCACGATCCCAATCGGCGGCAATACCTTCGCCAGGAAAGCGAGCGGCCCTTGCGGTTCAGCCATGAAGGCCGGCCCCGGCGCGCGGCCCCAGCGGCGTTCCGGCGCCATGGACCAGATGGCAAAAACCGCAAACACCAGCACGGCGGATTCCAGCAGCGTATCCAAGGCGCGCTGCACCATCAGCACTGCCGTTACCGGATTGCCAAGGCCGCTCGGCGCCATGGTCTCCAGGATTGGCGCGGCGAGGCTCGGCGCCGGGTTCGGCAGGGCCTGCAACGCATGGGCCAAAAGCGCCGCCAGGATGACCGAAAGTGTCGCCGCCAGAAGGCGTTGCGCGATAGGTGGTGGCGCTGGTGCGGAGGCGCCGCCACCGATGCGGCTTGCAACATAAAGGATGATAACGGAAGTCGCAGCGGCGCCAATCACTGCCTCGGTCAGGGCGACATCGGGCGCTTCAAGCCGCACCCAGACAAGCGCCGCAATGAGGCCCGTCGAGATGAAACCAAGCACGGCGCCGAAAAGCGATCGCGCGGCAAGTGTCGCCGCACCCGCGCCAAACAGCCCAAGTGCCAGCGGCAGATCGAGCAACCAGGCGGTCACGATGGCGGGTCCTGTTGGCGCCGCACTGCGCTGGCGACAAGCTGCGCCGCCGTTGTGCCGCCCAGCAATACCAGCGCCCAGATCACAACAAGCTTGAGCGCATCGGTGATGCTGTCGGCGAGTGGCAGCAGGCCAAGCACAATCAGCCCAAGGCCAAGATTATCCGCCTTGGTCAGCGCATGCACGCGGCTCAGCGTATCGCCAAAGCGCAGCAATCCAAGCGTGCCGGCAATGAAGAAAAACGCGCCCGCCAGAACGGCAATGGTCGCAAAGATCGACACCAGCAGGCTCATCGCCGGTCAATCATGCGCGACGCCATGACAAAGGCGACGGACGCAAAGGCACCGACCAAGGCCAATACCAGCGCAACATCAATCAAGGCGGGCGTGCCCGCGGCGGCAAGCAGCAGCAAGGCGCCGATGCCAGCCGTGCTCAGCAATTGCGCGGCGAGCAACCGGTCAGCGCGCGTCGGCCCGCGCAGCACGCGTGCCAGCCCGATCAGCGCGCTCAGCATGATCAGCGCGGCGGCGCCTGTCAGCACTTCAGCCATGCTTGTCGGTCCTGATGCTACGGGCAAAAGCGGCTTCGGTTTCGGTAAGGTCCTTGGCCAGCGGCATGGCGAGATCAAGTGCATGCAGCCTGAGCTTGCCATCCGGCAAATCCTCAAGCGGCAGGGAACCGGGGGCGAGGCTTGCCAGCGCGCGAAAGCCATCGCGCGCTGGCCCCGGTGGGATGGCGAGCGGCACTTCAATTACGCCGGGGGCGAGGCGCGGTGGGAAGGCAAAGGCGCGCAAGGCGACATCCCAGCCTGCGCCAAAACTTTGCCGCAGCATGATAAGCGCGAGGCGCGGCAAGGCGCCTGGGGCGATGCGGCCAGGGCCGGGCGGGAGAAGCCGCAGGCTTGTGCTGGCCGCGCAAAGGGCGGCGATCAGGCCGAAGGGCAAGCCAAAGGGCTCCGCGCCGGTCAGCACCAGCCAGAGGCCAAAAAACACTGCGCCGCGCACCAGGGCGGCAGGCAGGGCGGATGGCGTCGGCAAGAACCGAGGCTCCTCAATGCATGCGTGAATGGAGATGTCGCATGGGCCGAGGGGTCAAACAAGGCAAGGCGCTGCCTTGTGCCTGGGCTCAGCGTGCCCGGACTGTGCGCTGCGTTCAGGCGCAAGCCCAGTGCGTTGCAGCGTTTGGCCAGCAGCCTTGTTTGCGTGGTGAATCGCACCGCTAGGGTGGTTCTCCCGCCTCGGGATTGGCGAGCGGCAGGCTGGCCGCGCGTTCCAAGGCGCGTGCGCCGCGCAGCGCCAGATCATCGCAGTAGAGCGGCGCCACCATTTGCACCGCACGCGGCATGCCTTCCGAATCCAGAGCCACCGGCACGGAAATCGCCGGTTGGCGCGTCAGGTTGAAGGCGAAGGTCCAGGGCGCCCAATCGCGCCACAGCGCCTCGGCGGGGCGGATCGTTGGTTGATCGGCGGCAAAGGCAGCCGTCGGCGTGCAGGCGGTCAGCACCAGATCATAGCGCTGATGAAACCGCGCCATGGCATGGGCCGCTTCCAGGCGC
>JADCFR010000301.1 GCA_020249415.1 Roseomonas sp.
AAGCTGTTCCAGCACGCGTTCGGAACCCGCATAGCTATCCAGCCATTCATGCACCACCGCGATCTTCATGCCGCCTTCTTTCGGATCAGGGCCAACAAGGCAAGCGCTGCCTTTTCCCAAGTGTAAAGCGCCGCGCGCTTCAGCCCCGCATCGCGCATGCCGGCGGCGAGGCCTTCTTCATCCAGCAGCCGTTCGAGGGCTTCCGTGAGTGTCTCAGGCCGCAGCGGGTCGAACCACAGCGCGGCATCGCCGCACACCTCCGGCACCGCGCCGGCATGGGCGGCGACAAGCGGGCAGCCGCAGGTCATGGCTTCCAAGGGCGGCAGGCCGAACCCTTCATAACGTGACGGGAAAATCAGGCAGAGCGCGTTTTCATAAAGCGCACGCAATTCGGCATCAGAAACGCGGCCCAGGATGCGCCCGGCATCGGCCGCCGGCCCGCCACCGTCGCGGAATACCGCCGGATCAGCCGCACCCGCCACGGCCAAGGTCAGCCCGCGAGCGCCGAGCAGCGCCGCAGCGCTGGTCAGCGCCGCCAGATTCTTGTGCGCGGCTGGATTGCCGACCACGAGGGCATAACGGCCCGCTTCCAGATCATGCCGTGCAAGAACGGCGATATCGGCGTTGATGCGCAGCATGTGATCGCCACCTTCCGGCAAAACGCCGATGGCATCAGGCGCCACACCAAGGGCCGCGGCAATGCGCCCGCGCGAAAATTCGGACACCGTCAGCAATTGCGCGCCGGACCGCGCGAGCATCTTGTGCAGAAAGCGATACCAGGTACGGAAGGCGAGGGAATAACTCTCGGGCGTGTCAAAGACGCCGGCATCATGGATCACAACCGCCTGGCCGCTTCCCAGCAGCAGCGGCGCGGTATTGCCAAGATTGATCAGGAAGGAACCCTTGGCCGCCTTCGGCAATTCCCATTGTTCCCAAAGCTGGCCGGATTTCTGGCCAATGGCTTCTGCCTTCAGATAGGCAAAGGGGCTTTGCGCCACGCTGCTTGGCATCAATAGCCGTGCCTCGGGCCAGGCATCATGGCCCGCCAGCCGATCCGCCGCCGCGGTGATTTCGCGCGCAAAGCGCTGCACGCCGGTCATGCCTTGCGTCAGGAAGCGACCATTGATGGCGATTGGGATCATGCGCTGCGGCGCCCCATTCTGCGGATCATCCTCAAGGCATGGGCCTTGTCCTCGGGCGCGGCAATGGACCAGCCGGCGGCGAAAACCAAGCCAAAAATCAGCGCCGCCAAAAGCGCGGGCCAAAGCAAGCCGCCCAATGGCACCAACACTGCCAAACCAAGGGCCGCGGGTGCGATCGGCCAAAGCAATTCGCCCATGGTCTCACGCACCGCCGGATAAAGCCGTGCTGCGAACCAGCAGCGCCCCAGGCAATCCATCAGGCAGCGCGCTGCCCAGGCGAGGGCCGCCCCTTCAATGCCAAACCAGGGCAGCAATGCCGCGCTGAGTGGCAGAAAAATCGCCGCCAGCACCAGGGAAAATTTCGCCGTCACATCCGGCCGCCCGATCGCTTCCAGCAAAACACCGGGGATGAAGGCAAGGCAGGAAAAGAAAATGCCAAAGCCCAGAATGCGCAGCACCGGCCCGCCACCTTCGGCGAATTCCGCGCCCAACCACAGCCGCAAGAAAAGCTCTGCTCCGGGGATCAGAATCAGGGACGCCGGCAGGCTGAGCAGCATTACAATCAGCGCCCCGCGCTTGATCAGCAGGGCAGTATGGTCGGGGAGTTCGCGGAAGGACGAAGCAATCGCCGGCAGCATGGTTTGCGCCACCGCGACCGGAATGATCCAAAGCCGCATGATCAGATCAAGCGGTGTTGCGTAAAACGCCACGGCTGACAGGGTCAGCACCGCACCGATGATGAAACGATCCGCGTACAGCAATAGCTGCGTGAGTGCGCCGGAAAGGCTCATCCACAGGCCCTGGCGCAGCAGGGGTCGCATCAGGCCAAAGCGCGGCGCCCGCAGGCCAAGCCCCGGCACATCGCGATGGGCGATGATGGCATAGGCAATGCCGCTGAACAGCCGCACCAGAATGACCGCCAGCATCACGCCGATCAGGCTGTTCCAGAAAAACAACACCAGTAAGGGGCCGAGGTAGTAGAAGGTATTGAGCGGGATATTCACCAGATTGGCGGTGCGAAAGCGCTGCCAGGCGGAAAGCACACCCCAAAGCGCAGCATTCAGCACGACCAAGGGCGCGCCGGCGGCGAGCAATTGAAAGGCAATGATAGCTTCCCGCTGCAAGGCTTCCGGCACATTGAGGAAATGCCCAACCAGCCAAGGCACGGTCAGAAAAAGTACCGCCGCGATGATGGAAGAAACGCCAAGCAGGGCAAGCAATGTCGCGCCGATCATGGCGCGCGCCTCATCAACCACGCCGACGCCAAGCTTTTCCGAAACGCCGCGTGTCAGCGCCATGCCAAGGCCAAGATCGAAAACGCCGAAAATGCCAATCAGCGCCAGCGCCAGGGTGAAAAGCCCCCAGCGTTCAACACCAAGGGCCGCAACCAGAAACGGCGTGATGACAAGGGCAAGCAACAAGGGCAGGCCGCGCCCAAGCCCGTTCCAGAGAATACCGGAAACCAGCCTGCGCCCGCCCGCGCGTTCTGCGGAAGTGGGGATTTGCGCCTCAGCCATTGGCAGACCCTTCAGCCGGCTGCGCGCTGGAATTTACAGGAAGGGCGCGGCAGCTTGGCCGCGCGGCTTCAGCTTCAATGCGCGCCGCGGCGGGACAATACCGCAACCGGCGTGCGCAGCAGAATGGAAAGATCGGCCAGCATGGAAGGGCGCGACACATAGGACACATCCAAAGCCACGCGGGATTCGTAGGATGTTTCGCTCCGCCCGCTCACCTGCCACAGGCCGGTGATGCCCGGCCGCACCGCCATGTAATGCGCGGCAGAAGCGCCGTAATAGCGATCAATCTCGGCTTCCTGCACGGGGCGGGGGCCAACCAGGCTCATCTCACCGCGCAGCACATTGATCAGCTGCGGCAATTCATCAAGGCTGGTGGAACGCAGGAAGCGCCCGATGCGCGTAATGCGCGGGTCATTCTTCAGCTTGCGCGTTGCTTCCCATTCAGCGCGCGCCGCAGGGTCACTCGCGAGCAGCGCTTCCAGGCGCGCTTGCGAATCAATCACCATGGAGCGGAACTTCAGGCAGCCAAACAGCTTGCCGCCGCGCCCCACGCGCTGAT
>JADCFR010000302.1 GCA_020249415.1 Roseomonas sp.
AGGAGCTGATCTCGCCAGGTCTTGATGACATTCGCGTGGACATCGAATTGCGCAGCCAGTTCGGCCAGCGTCTTCTCGCCCTTCACAGCAGCAAGCGCCACCTTGGCCTTGAAAGCCGGGCTGTGGTTCCGGCGGGGTCGTCTTGTCATGGTATCTCCTGTTCACGGCATCATGCCGCTCTCAGGCAGAAAATGCACTTATCACAGCTGTTCAGATTTCCCGAGCCGGCTCTAACCCGCATAACTTGATCATAACTTTGGGAAGCGCTGGCAGTGGCGGGACATACGCGGATTGGCCTTTCAGGGTGCCAAAATCCACACAAGGGGGTCCGCATGGGGTCCGCATGAAGGGGAGCAATTTTTAGCTTTTCTGAGCTATGCTCTAACCTATTGATTTCATTGGTGGGCGCACAAGGATTCGAACCTTGGACCCGCTGATTAAGAGTCAGCTGCTCTACCAACTGAGCTATGCGCCCGACGGCCGGGGCAAACCCCGGCACAGCCAAGGCGCGCTTCATACCGCCCGGGGCGGTTTTGTCCAGCCCCTTAGCGGGCGGCTGCCATCATCTGCCGTCCGTGGATGAACCCATAGGTCGGGAAATGTGTGCCCCCGAAATCATCCGTCGGCGGGTACCAAACCCGCACCAGCGACCAATCGCCTCGGGCGGAGACATCCAGCACCGGCTGATCATGCGCGATCTGCCCCCGCGCCCGGCCGCTGGACCAATTGGCGTGATCCACACGGATTTCGCGGGAGGAGACCACGCGCGACACCACCGCCAAATGCCCCTGCGGGTTCCGGCTGGTGCGCTGGAAGACCAGCACGCTGCCAGGATGGGGTGCCCCGGATCGTTCATATTGCCCGGCTGCCGCCTGCCACCATTGCCAGGCATCCCCGCTGATGGTCAGCCCCGAACGTTCCCGCGCGAAGGGCACGCAGGACATATCCCCGCCCGTATAGCCAGGTACGCCCGAACGCGACGCCATACGCCCGGAAGCGCAGCCGGCCAGTGCGAACAACAACCCCATCGTGAACATGCGGCGCATGATCGCGAACCCCCTTAATTCCCCTAAGGACAATTCTACCAAAACCACCGCGATTTGCATCGAAAAAAACGCAACAAAAAAGGCGCCCCCGTTACCAAGGGCGCCCCTTCACAAAAACCCAGCCATCAAACCGGGGTGAACATGAAGGCCGGCGGGCCATCCCCCTGGGTCGGCTTGAAGACCAGCTTCAC
The DNA here is from genome assembly GCA_020249415.1 of Roseomonas sp. Taxonomy (GTDB): domain Bacteria; phylum Pseudomonadota; class Alphaproteobacteria; order Acetobacterales; family Acetobacteraceae; genus Neoroseomonas. The sequence continues at coordinate 1,238 of JADCFR010000302.1, forward strand.
CTTCTGGCCGATCTTCAGACTATCCAGATCGCAATCCACGATATTGGTGAAAACGCGCACCCCTTCATCCAATTCCACGTAAGCGACACAATAGGGTTCCTTGGTGCGCATCACCGTGAAGGTATAGATGCTGCCCGTGCCCTTGGCTTCCACCAATTCAACATTGTTGGAAAGCGTAAAGGGCGAACAGCCGCGCGGATACCAGAAGAACTTGCCGGTATCATTGCATTTGCCGATCAGCAGCTTGCCGGCGCGCGCGCCATCAAAAAATGGCTGATTGGTCGGGTCCGTCTTGATTTCCGGCAGGGCCCTGTTGAATGCCATGGTGGCCATATTGCTTACTCCCTTTCCAGAATGACGGTGGCGCTGCCATGGCGCGTGCCAAGCAAGCCGCCTGTGCCATGCGCGAGTGCCAGGGTGCAACCTGGCACCTGCACCTTGGGGTGCGCCTCATGGCGCAATTGCCGCACCGCTTCGATCACCTTGGTCATGCCGCCGCGATTGGCCGGGTGATTGTTGCAGAGCCCGCCGCCATCTGTGTTGAAGGGCAGCTTGCCCACACCGGAAATCAGGTTGCCGTCGGCGACGAACTTCCCGCCCTCGCCCTTTTTGCAGAAGCCAAGGTCTTCCAACTGGATCAGCACGGTGATCGTGAAGCTGTCATAGATGGACGCGTATTGAATGTCCTTGGGCGTCACACCGGCTTCTTCAAAAGCACGCGGCCCGGACCAGACAGCGCCGGAATAGGTCAAATCCGTATAGCCGGCATTCTGGTTCTTGGTTGCCTCGCCATGGCCCTTCACCTTCACCAAAGGCCGCTTCAGTGATTTGGCGATTTCGGGGCGCGTCACAATCAAGGCGCCGCCGCCATCGGAAATCACGCAGCAATCCAGCCGGTGCAGCGGGTCTGACACCATGGGTGAATTCACCACATCTTCCACCGTCACCACCTTGGGCAACATGGCATGCGGATTGTGCTGCGCGTGATGCGAAGCCGCCACCTTGATCCAGGCAAGCTGTTCAGACGTGGTGCCATACTCATACATGTGGCGCATGGCGCACATGGCGTAAGCGTTGGCGACCGTGCGGCCATAGACAATTTCAAACGGATCATCCGGCACATTCACGCCCCAGGAACGCGGCGCGGTGCCGGTGGCCATGGCCTCTGCCCGCGGGCGCCCGGCCAGCGTAATCAGCGCGATATTGCACTTGCCCAGCGCAATCGCTTCCACCGCATGGCCAACATGCATCACATAGGAACAGCCGCCCATATCGGTGGAATCGAGGTGCTTGAGCTTCGTCAGCCCCAGATAATCCGCCATATTAAGCGGGCCGAGCCCCGGCGCTGCGCCGGTGCAGAAAAACCCATCCACATCATCCTTGGAAAGCCCGGCATCCTGCAGCGCGCCATAAGCGACTTCCGCGTGAAGCTGGGCGACGGATGTATTATCGGCCTTGCGCGTCGGGTGCTCGAAAGCCCCAACAATATAGCCCTTGCCATTGGTACTCATGAGTGGCGTTTATCCTCCTCGATATTGGTGGGGCGATGGAAGCAGCGCCGGGGCAGCTTGTCACCCCCCCGGCGCGCAGAAAACAGGCTTTAGCGTGGCGCGCCCATCACCGGCACGGCAATGCCAAGCCCATCACGGGGCAGGCGCGCGCCGGCGCGGCGAAGCTCAGCCTCGGCAGCGCGAATCTGGCGTGCGGTTTCCTCCTGCGTCAGGTGTGCCACGCGTTCCTTCAGCAGCGCATGACCCTTGGCGATATCAGCGAGCACCGTCTGGTAATTGCGGATCGCGGCAGCGCGATTGGCGGCAGCGGCTTCGTGCAGCGCGGCAAGGTCGCGCAGGATTTGCCGGCTCGGCTCATCGCGCGCTTCGCGGAGCAGGCGCTGATAGCGGGCGCGGGCTTGTTCGGCGGCGGCGGTTTCGGCGGGTTCAAGCGTGGTGATGGCTTCCTGCATGGCCGCAATCAGCGCTTGCACGGACGCATCGGCTTCGCGGATCGTGGCGCGGAGTTGTGGCGCGCGCGCAAGCGAACGGCCTCGCTCACGCAGCAGCGCGCCAAGCGCCTGGATCGCCTCAGCGCCTTTCGGGCTGATCGGGGCGACGCGTGGCGGAAAAGCCGCAAGCGGGTCTTCGCGGATCATCAAAAGCCCATCTGCGGCCAGTGTATCGAGTGCCTGCAAATAACTCGCCAAAGCCTGCTGCATGGCGTTGATGGCGTCAGCGGCGGGCGAGACAGTGGGCGCCGCCCCAGGGCGCGTCACCAGTTCGGGATAGATGGCAGCATTGCCGGCCACATTCGCCCAATCGCGCACCGGTGTGTAATCCGGCGGGCCGCAACCGATCAGCGCAACCAAGGGCAACGCAAGAATGCCGTGCCGCAATTTCATGACACCGCCCATGCCCCCGCTTCCTGCCGCACCGCGCCTTCCGCTGCCAGCTTGATCAAATGCGCGGTCAGGCTGCGCGCTGCCGCCGGGATCAGCCTGGCATCAAGCGCCGCGCCATAGACTGGCGGCACCAATTCTTCTGCCCGCGCCCGCCCGGCACGGCGGAGTTCTTCCAGGATGCGCGCCTCTCTGTCGCGCCGATGCGCGGCCAGCGCGGCGACGAAGGGGAGGGGATCAGGCAAGGGCGGGCCATGGCCTGGCAGATAAAGCGCATCATCGCCGCGCGCCTGAAGCTTGGCGAGCGAGGCCATATAGGCCGCCATGTCGCCATCCGGCGGGCTGACCACGCTGGTGGACCAGGA
>JADCFR010000303.1 GCA_020249415.1 Roseomonas sp.
AAGGGCCATGACGCGACACGTTTCGCGCTGCAATGCTTCGGCGGCGCGGGCGGGCAGCATGCCTGTTTGGTCGCTGATGAATTGGGCATGGAAACGGTCTTTATCCATCCCTTCGCGGGCGTGCTTTCGGCCTATGGCATGGGCCTGGCCGATCAAGCCGTGATCCGCGAAGCGGCAGTGGAAGCGCCCTTTACCGCTGATGCCATCAATGATCTGACCGCGCGGCTTGATGCGCTAGTGGCAGCAGGGCGCGAAGAATTGGCGCGCCAAGGTGCCGATCCTGCGCGGCTGCAAGCGGCACGGCGGCTCCATCTGCGCTATGCCGGCACGGATACCTTCCTACCCGTCGCTTTTGGCGCGCATCAGGACGTATTGGCAGCGTTCACAGAAGCGCATCGCCGCCGCTTTGGCTTCGCCACACCGGAACGCCAGGTGATTGTGGAAGCCTGCATCGCGGAAGTCACTGCCCCCGGTGAGGAAGTGCGCGAAGCGGCACTGCCCCCGCGTGCCGTGGGAGAATCTCCAAAGCCGTTGGACAGCATCGCGCTTTTCACCGGTGGCGCTGAACACGCCGCCCCGGTGCATGACCGCGAAGCGCTGTGCGCGGGGGATCGCATCACAGGGCCGGCGCTGCTGCGTGAAGCCAATGCTACCACCGTGGTCGAACCCGGCTGGGAAGCGGAAGTCACCACACGCAATCATCTGGTGCTGCGCCGGATCGCGGCGCGGGCGCGTGCGGCGGATATCTTGGCTTCGGACCGGCCTGATCCAGTGATGCTCGAGCTTTTCAACAACCTGTTCATGAGCATTGCCGAGCAAACCGGCGCCGTGCTGCAAAACACCAGCCTTTCAGTGAATATCAAGGAAAGGCTCGATTTTTCCTGTGCGATTTTTGATGCGACCGGTGCGCTGATTGCCAATGCGCCGCATGTGCCGGTGCATCTTGGCGCCATGGGCGAAAGCGTGCGCACCGTGATCCGCACGCGCGGCGCCACGCTGAAGCCCGGCGATGTGGTGGCGCTGAACAATCCCTATAATGGTGGCACGCATTTGCCGGATGTCACTGTCATCACGCCGGTCTTTGATGCGGCGGGGAAATCCATCCTGTTCTTTGTCGGATCGCGCGGGCATCACGCCGATATTGGGGGCCTGACACCTGGATCCACGCCGCCGCTGTCGCGCACGCTGGAAGAAGAAGGCGTGGTGATTGATGATTTCCTGCTGGTGGATGGCGGGCATTTCCGGGAAGCGGAATTCCGCGCTTTGCTGGCGGGCGCGCGTTATCCCGCGCGCAGCCCGGATGTGAATGTGGCCGACATCAAGGCGCAAATCGCATCCAATGAAAAAGGCGTGCAGGAATTGCAGCGCGCCGTGGCGGATTACGGGCTTGCCACCGTCAGCGCCTATATGCGGCATGTGATGGATAATGCCGAAGAAAGCGTGCGCCGCGTCTTGGAAAAGCTGCCTGATGGCAAGTTCGAAACCAGCATTGATGATGGCGCGCCGCTGAAAGTTGCCATCCGTGTGGACCGCGCCGCACGCAAGGCGGTGATCGATTTCACCGGCACAGGACCGCAGCGCCCAAGCAATTTCAACGCGCCATCGGCGGTCTGCCGCGCCGTGGTGCTTTATTGCTTCAGGTGCCTGGTGGGTGAGGATATTCCGCTTAATGATGGTTGCCTGAAGCCTTTGGAAATCGTGATTCCCGAAGGGACTTTCCTGTCACCGCGTCCTGGTGCCGCGGTGGTCGCCGGCAATACCGAAGTCAGCCAAATGACCTGCAATGCGCTGCTTGCCGCGCTTGGTGCCTGCGCTTCTGCCCAGGCCACCATGAACAACCTGCTTTTTGGTGATGCGCGCTACCAGTATTACGAGACGATTTGCGGCGGCATCGGCGCGGGACCGGGCTTTAATGGCGCCGGCCCGGTGCAAACCCATATGACCAATACGCGTATGACCGATCCGGAGATTCTGGAACTGCGCTACCCCGTGCGGCTTGAGGAATTTTCTATCCGCCGCGGTTCAGGCGGTGCGGGGCGCTGGCGCGGTGGCGATGGATCACGCCGACGCATTCGCTTTCTCCATCCGATGGAAGCAGTGATTGTGGCATCGCGCCGCAATGTCGCCCCGCATGGGCTGCAAGGTGGTGCCGATGGCGCGGCCGGCCAGCAATGGGTGGAACGCGCCGATGGCAGCATTCAGTGGCTGGGCGGCAGCGATTCCGCGCATCTCGCGGCTGGCGAAGTGCTTGGCATTGAAACGCCAGGCGGTGGTGGGTGGGGGGCGGCAAGCTGAAATCGCGCCGCAGCCTTTTCGCGCTTTTGTTTTTCGGCGTCGCGCTTGCGGCGGTCTGGATCGGGCCGCGTTTGATCTCCTGGGAGGGGCAGCGCAACAACCTCGCGGCATTGGCGGCGGAACGGCTTGGCCGACCGGTTGCCCTGCAAGGGCCGCTGCGCGTCACGCTGCTGCCCCAACCCATTCTTGAAGCGGATGAGGTGCATCTGGGGCAGGATGAAGGCGGGCTTGGTGTCAAGGCGCAAACGCTGCGCCTGAAGCTTGGCCTGCTGCCGCTGATCCTGGGGCGGCTTGAAGCGCGCGATCTGGTGCTGGTGGGCGCCGATATCCGTCTGCCCTGGCCGCTGCCGGCTGCCGGTGCGCTCCGCCCGCCGCCCTGGCTTTCGGATTTCGCCGCGCGCATTGAAGCAAGCCGCGTCACGCTTGGTGAAGTGGCCTTGGAAAATGTCGCGGCACGACTGGTCGCGCCTGGCCCCCTGGATGCGGTGCGCCTGGAAGGCAGTTTTATGCGCGCAGGGGCCGAAGCGCGCTTCCAGGCCGTGCTTGGCCGACCTGGCTATGACGGCATTGGCACTTTAGAATTGCGGTTGAATGGCCAAGGCGCGTCGCTGATCACACGCGGCGCCTTGCTCGCCGAAGGTGGCTATGAAGGGCGGATTGAAGCCTCTGGCGCTTATCTTTCCGCCTTTCTGCCGGCGCCCGCGCTGCCCTTCCGCATAGCGGGCCGCATTCGCGCCAGTGAAGACCGGATCATCACCCCCGATCTGGCGGTGGAATTTGATGGCGGCACCGGTCGCACGGCAGCGGAAATCCAACTGACGCCGGATGCGAAAATGGATCTGGCCGTCACCATGAACCGGCTTGATCTCGATCCCTGGATCGCCGCCATGCGGGCTGCGCGCGATTGGCCCTTTCCGATTGTGCTGGATGTGGCTGCCGAATCAGCGCGCTGGCAGGGCAAGGAATTGCGCCGCTTCAAGGCGGGCATCGCGCGTGAAGGTGCCCGCATGACGCTGACGGATATCGCAGCGCTTTTGCCCGGTGAGGCCGAGATTGAAGCGCGCGGCGCCACACTTGGCGAAAGGCTGGAATTGGCACTCAGCATCACCGGCCCTAGCCTGCGCGATAGTCTCGCGGCTTTCGGCTTTACGGTTGCAGCGCCCGATCCCGCAAGGCTGCGCCGTTTTGAAGGGCGCGGGCGCGTGGTGCTGGAACCTAATCTTGTCGAAGCGCCGGAATTTTCGCTGTTGCTGGATGGCCAGCGCTTCGCTGGCGCCGGTGCCTTGCGCCTTGGCGCGCGGCCCGCACTCGGGCTTGGGCTTTCGATTGATGCGTTGGCTTTGGATGGCTTGCTTGCGGAAACCCTGAGCTGGCAAGCCGCGAATGAGGCGCTGCAAGGCTTTGACGCCAATTTGCGCCTCACGGCGGGCCGGCTGGAATGGCAGGGCCAGGCGCTGGATGGTGTTGCGCTGGATGCAACGCTTGATGCCGGCAAGCTTGCTGTGCAGCGGTTTTCTGCGCGCCAGGGCAGCGCCAATCTCTCCGCCTCCGGCGCCATTGGGCTTGGCGCCACGCCAAGCCTTGCCGATGCCGCTTTGGAAATCTCCGCCCCCATGGCAAACGCCTTGCCGCCAATGCTGCTGGAAGCGCTGCCCCTACCGGCTGGGCTCGCCGCGCTGCCCGCCACGCTACGCCTGCGCGGCAATGGCAGCGCTGAGGCGCTCAGCCTTGTTGCCGAGGCCCTATTGGAAGATGCGCGGCTTGATGCCAATGCAGTGTTCGACCTGCCGAAGGCGCAGGCACAGGGCAGCCTGACCTTCCGCCACCCCGGCGCGGCGCGGCTTTACGGCCAGATTCTTGGCCGCGAGGAACCCGGCTGGATGGGGGAGGGCTCGGCTTCCTTCATTGCGCGCATCGCGCTGGAAGGCAGCGTGATCACGCTGCCCTTTTTCAGCATGGTCGCCGCCGAAACACGCGCCGCCGGTGAGGCACGGTTGGAAATGAATGGCGCGCGACCCAAGCTGACCTTGAAGCTCGCCGCCGAAAACCTGGCCCTGCCCGCGCCTGATCTGACAGATCAGGAACCGCTGCCGCTTGCCGCCTTGGCAGGTTTGGATGGCAGCTTCGCCTTGAGCGCCGCGCGCATTGCGGTGTTGGGCCTGCCGCCTGTCGAAAATGCGGAAGCCACGCTGGTGCTGGAAAACGGTCAACTCCGGCTTGATGGCTTTCGTGCCGCGCTCGCCGGCGGGCAGATGGAAGGGCGCGGCGCCTTCGATACAAGCGCGCTGCCGCCGCGGCTTGAAGCGAGTTTTGAAATTACCGGCGCAAGCCTGGCGCACCCCATTTTTGACCTGCCGCTGGATGTGGCCGCTGGCAGGCTTGCGCTGGCCGGCCGGCTCGCCGCTTCGGGTCATGCGCCAGCGGCGCTTGTTTCCTCACTGGAAGGTTCCGGGCGCTTTCTATTGGCGGATGGCGTCGTGGCCGGGGTTGCGTTGCGTGATGCCTATGCTGCGGCGGGCCTTGCCGATCCTGTGGCAGCCGAGGCTGCTTTGCGCCGCGCCCTTTTGGGCGGCGCCACCGCGGTGGAGCGGTTGGAAGGCGGCTGGCTCATCAGCGCGGGGCGGCTTTCGGTGCAGGAGGTGAATTTGGCCGCCGAGGGCGGCGTTTCCGCCCGCGTCACCGGTTCCGTGGATTTGCCGCGCACAACACTCGATATCGCCTTCGCGCTGCGCCCGCCAGCAGCCGAGGCGCCCGAAATTGGGCTGCGTTTTTCCGGACCCGCTGCGGCCCCTCAACGCCTGCCGGATATCGCGCCCTGGGCGCGCTGGCGAGCGGAGCAGCGTTGAGCGGATTTCCGTTTGCTATCCTTCACCGAAAACCCACCGAATCTCGTTCTCGTGGCGTTTTTTGAGCCGCAAGATGAGCCCGCTTGGCGTGATAATGCTTTCAGATCGCGAGGACCTTTATCCGAACCAGCGCATGGATGCGCGGTGTGGCCCGCCCCACCGTGAAACCCTTAATGCAGACATGAAATCAGCCCAATCACCGACTGACCACCTGCCTGGAATGGTCAGGGCGGCTTTCGCCCTTGGATGGGGCCTGACCCCTTTATTGGTTTCCAGACCAGGAATTGAAGCGCCTCTGTGAAGTTCAAGCTCTTGGAGCATGCACAAGGTCAATCCGTAAAACGAACGCCGCCGCGCCATCGGCGTAGTAACGCGCTCGCCGTCCGACTTCCC
>JADCFR010000304.1 GCA_020249415.1 Roseomonas sp.
CAGGCTGCCGAGAGTTTGCGCAAAGCCTTCCGTATCCATATTCTCGGCGACCCAGAAGGAACCAGGGGGTGCCATGGCATGCACGGCTGATCCATCGCGCCCACCATAAACCAGGCCCGTGGTGTGGCGCATGGCATCCTGCACTGTCATGGGGCGCTTCGCAGCTTCGGTTTCAATCGGGCCTTGGCCAGACAGCATGGCGGGCGTTGGTTTCGCCACCTGCATCTGCATCAGCGGCGGCAGCCAGGCGCCGACCGGGTCCGTCACCAATAGCCTGCCTTCCTCAATCAGCGAAAGCGCCACCACGCCCGCGACGGGCTTGGTCATGGAAGCGATGGAGAACATCGCATCCGCCTGCATCGGCGCGCGGCTTTCCGGGTCGCGCCAGCCAATCGCTTCCAGATACACAAGCTTGCCATCACGCGCGATGGCAACAACACAGCCCGGCAGCCTGCCCGCCGCCATTTCACGTTCCATCGCCGGGCGAATACGCGCGAGCCTTGCGGCGGACATGCCGACCAGTTCCGGACGCACCACTGGCAGCGGCGGTGCATCGGTTTCAATCACCGGGCTCATGGTGCGTTTTCTCCAACAAAGGGATTGCTCTGCCGTTCCGCGCCAAAGCTGGAAGCTGGGCCATGGCCGCAGAGGAATTGGATGTGATCACCAAGCGGAAACAGTTTTGTGCGAATGGCATGCAGCAAGGCGGCAGTATCGCCATAGGGGAAATCAGTGCGCCCGATGGAGCCCTGAAACAGTACGTCGCCCACAATCGCGATCCCCATAGCCGGGCTCACAAAAACCACATGCCCTGGCGTGTGGCCTGGGCAATGCAGCACATCAAAGGCGATGCCGGCGATGTCCACCTGTTCGCCTTCTTCAAGCCAGCGGCTGGGGGTAACGGTGCGGCATGCCAACCCGTATTTCGCCCCCTGTTCCACCAGGCCTTCCAACAGGAAGGCATCGGCGCGATGCGGGCCTTCAATGGGGATATTGCCGAGCGCTTCTGCCAATTCCGCGGCACCACCGGCGTGGTCCATATGGCCATGCGTCAGCAGGATGCGGTCTATGGTAATGCCCGCTTCGGCAATGGCGCCTTCAATCTGCGCGACATCGCCGCCCGGGTCTATCACCACGCCGCGCTTGGTGTCCTGATCCCAGATCATGGCGCAGTTTTGCTGGAAGGGTGTGACGGGGATGATGGCGGCGGCAAGGGTCATGGGCAAAGGCTGGCCCGAACCGCGGCAAAGGTAAAGCCGGCCCTATTCGATCTTGAGACCCGTTTCGCGGATCAATTGCTGTCCGAGGGAGCGCCTCTGGAAATATTGCGCGCTAACAGAAGCGCCCCAGCCAAGCGGGTTGAGGATAGCGCAACCGCGTATTTCTTCCTCAGGCATTTTCCGTCGGTGGCACGGCCCCAGGCCGTGGCGTGATCGGCAACAGCTTATCGAGGCCGGTCATTTTCTCGAACAAGGCCGCCACCTGCAAGGCGCGCGCATCCTGCCGCGGTGGGGCCACGATATGCAGCCCAACGGGCCGGCCATATTGATCAAAGCCGCAAGGCACCGCGACAGCGGGGCAACCGGCCAGTGTGGCAAAGGCATTGATCAAAGACCCGCCCATGTAGTTTTCGAGCTTCTTCCCGCCGATGCTCTCTGGCGCGCGCAGCATCACATCAAAGGCAGGTGTCGCCGCGCCTGGCGTGATCAGCACATCATAGCGCCTGAACAGATCGCGCATGCTGATGAAAAATCGCCGGCGTTCATGTTCCGCCCAAGCCAGGCGAGATGCGGTTTCCTTCAGGCCGCGCTCGGTTTGCCAAATGATGTCGGGCTTGATCTTGTCCCGATGCTCCTGCAGCATTTTTTCGCGATCCACGACGAAATGCTGGCTGCGCAGCACCAGAAACGCCTCGTTCAAATCGCCCAATTGGGGATGGGCTTCTTCCACCACGGCGCCAAGCGCTTCAAAGCGGCGTACCTCGCGCGCGCAAATCGCCTCTGTCTCCCGGTCCATCGCAAGCGCGCCGCCGAAGCGTGCGGTGAAGGCGATGCGCTTCGGTGCCTCGGCCTCGGCTGCCGCAACCGCCGCGGCATAGGGGCGCGCGGGCGCTTCCCAGGTCAGCGGATCGGCCAAATCCCAGCCTGCCATGGCGTCCAGAAACAGCGCCAGATCGGGGATATTGCGCGCCATCGGCCCATTCACCGAAAGCGGCGAATAGAGATCATCCGCCGTCCCCCGGCTGACCCGCCCCGGTGAGGGCCTGAGGCCCACCACGGAACAATAGGTCGCCGGGCGGCGCAAAGACCCGCCATGATCCGATCCATGCGCCAACCACACCTGGCCTGTCGCCAAGGCAACCGCCCCACCGCCGGTAGAACCGCCGCAGGTGAGCGACGTATTCCAAGGATTGCGCGTGCGCCCGAATACCTCATTGAAGGTGGAACCACCCGCGCCGAATTCGGGCGTATTGGATTTGGCAATGACAATGCCGCCCTTGCGTTCGATGCGTTCCACCAGGGGGTGACTTTCGCGTGGCACGTAATCGGCGAAGATCGGGCTGCCATAGGTGGTGCGCACCCCGGCCACTTCCGCCAGATCCTTGATGGCAAGTGGTATCCCGCCAAGCCAGCCCGCTTCACCTTCCGCTTCGCGGCGCTTGCCCGCCATCAGCGCCCGGGCATGGTCGCGCGCGCGATCAAGGCAGAGCGTGGGCAGCGCATTGACCGCGCCATCCACTGCGGCGATGCGCGCCTCGGCGGCGTCAATCAGATCAAGCGGCGTGATATCGCGCGCCTTCAGCCTCGCGGCCGCTTCCGTGGCGCTCAGGCGGATCAATTCTTCGGACATAGGCTTTCCCCCCGTGACGGCGCAGGCTATCAGACATTCCAGTAAGGAGAAGACCCGGCATGTATAATCCGCCCTTGTTTCGCGAAGACCGCCCCGACATCCTGCACGCCATTCTGCGCGAGGCACGGCTGGCGATACTGGTGAGCACCGGCGCGGATGGCGTGCCGGAAGCGACCCATTTGCCGCTGCAATTCGCCGCC
>JADCFR010000305.1 GCA_020249415.1 Roseomonas sp.
CCGCCGCGCAAGCCTGCTTGGCGAAAGCCAGCCTGCCCTTCAGTGCCATTCCAGGTGGCGGCATTGCCGTGGCGCCGGCGTCAGCGCATGGCGTGATTTTGGCGTTTCGCACAGCATAGGAAGTTGCCATGCCATCCATGGACACATTGCAGAAGATTGTCCTGGTGCTGTTGGTGATTACGGCGCTGGCGCAGATATTGCGCGCGCTTTTTTGAAAAGGAAATTCGCTGATGCGCGTTGGGGTCATTGGTTTGGGCAGCATGGGCATGGGCGCGGCGCTCAGCCTTTTGCGCGCGGGGGTGCAGGTGACGGGCTGCGATCCCCGAGCAGCGGCGCGCGATGAATTCAGCGCCGCCGGTGGCGCAGCAGTGGCGAAAGCAAGCGATTTGCCGGCGGGCATGGAAGCGCTGGTGGTGCTGGTGGTGAATGCCGCGCAAACCGAGGCCGCAGTCTTTGGCCCAGATGGCGCGGCACCGCGCGTGGCGAAGGGCGGTGTGGTGATTTCCTCCGCCACCATGGCGCCGGATGCGGCGCGTGCTTTGGCTGCCAAGGCTGATGCTGCGGGCTTGCTTTATCTTGACGCGCCGGTCTCAGGCGGCGCGGTCAAGGCGCGCGCGGGTGAAATGACGGTGATGGCGGCGGGGAGTGATGCCGCCTTCGCCAAGGCCGCGCCAGTGCTGGATGCCATCGCCACAAAGGTTTGGCGCTTGGGGTCTGAAATCGGCATCGGCGCCACGGTGAAGGTGGTGCATCAATTGCTGGCCGGCGTGCATATCGCAGCGGCGGCTGAGGCGATGGCGCTTGGCATTCGCGCCGGTGCTGATCCGCAAGCGCTTTATGATGTGGTGACCAGTGCGGCAGGCAATTCCTGGATGTTCGAAAACCGCATGGCGCGTGTGCTGACGGGCGATGACGCGCCGCGCAGCGCGGTGGAGATTTTTGTGAAGGACCTCGGCCTGGTGAATGACATGGCGCGGGGTTTGAACTTCCCGGTGCCACTCGCGGCGCAAGCGCAGCAGCTTTTCACTGCCGCGCGCGCCATGGGTCAGGGCGGCGCGGATGATGGTTTCGTCATTCGCGTCTGGCAGGCGCTGACGGGGATTGATTTACCGGGCGATGAGAAGAAGGGCTGAGGCTGGCAAACCCAACCTCAAGCCACTTTCATAAGGTCAAGTTTTTTGAGGCAGGCCAATCCTGCGTCAAGGTCAGTGAGCGCACCCGCCGTGAGCACACGGTCCAATTCGTCACGAGATATTTCGGCCACTCGGAAAAGGTCAGCATCAGCCATTTCTGGGATGGCGACTTTTTCTGCGTTGAGCATCAAGTAGATGTGCTTGCGTGCATTGGAATAGGCTGAAATCCAGGTCGTACAGAGATGAAAAACTTCTCCCGTATAACCCGTTTCTTCCTGAACCTCCCTTGCCACAGCCATTTCGGCTCGCTCATCCTTTTCCACATCACCGCCAGGAATTTCAAATAGCCAACGTCCTGGCCCATGGCGATATTCCTCAACCATAACAAAGCGGCCTTCCCGCGTCACCGGAAGACAAACGGCGACATCACTTTCCTGCCGAAGATAGAAAGTTGCCTCCTGCCCATTCGGCATGCGTTTAAGGTTTTTGGTCACCACTAAGTAGCGGGACGCATAGTCAGTTTCCTGGTGTATGAGTTCTGGGCTTGGCAGGCCGAAACCGGCTTGCCCGCCCAATCTTGCGTCTTTGTCCGACATATCCACCGATTCCCTCATGCAATCGCCCAAAACGCGGAACCGTCACGCCGCGAGCGCCGCCTCTACCGCTGCCGATACCGCGAAAAGATGCTGATCCAGACCATGCGCGCCGGTCAGCATCAGCCCGACCGGTGCCTCGCCTGGCGCATGACAGGGCAAGCTGATTGAGCAGCGATCGAGGAAATTGCCGACGCTGGTATTGCGCAGCAGCAGCATATTGATGCGGTTATATTCCTTTTCCTCCTCAACCTCCGCAATGGCGGGCGGGATCAGCGGGCAGGTCGGGCAGATCAGCGCATCGAAGGGCGCGGTACGCGGCGCGACACTTGCAATGATGCGCGTGCGCGCATTGACCAGATCAACATAATCCGCCGCCGACATGCCCTCTCCACGACGGATACGCTTCAGGATGCGCGGATCATAGCCATCAGCCTTTTCCGCAATCAGCCGGCGATGCCAGGCCAAAGCCTCACTCGCCGGGAAGCCGCCGGCAGCGGTGACTTGCGGGATTTCGGCCAATTCCGGCAGGTCAATTTCAATGATGCGCGCACCGGCAAGTGATAATCTGCGCAAGGCCGTTTCAAAGGCGGCGGCGACATGGCCATCCATGCCATCAGTCAGATAGGTGCCACGCGGCAGGGCAAAAGTCAGGCTTTGCATCGCGGGTGGGGCAGGGGGCATGGGCGCTTCCTCGCCCGCCATGAAGCCATCAATCAGCGCACAATCCGCAACGCTGCGCGCCAAGGGTCCGGCAGAATCAAGCGAGGGTGACAAAGGCAGAATACCCGTAATCGGCACCCGCTTCGCCGTGGGCTTCCAGCCGACAACGCCGCAAAGTGCTGCGGGAATGCGGCAGGAACCACCCGTATCGGTGCCGAGCCCGACAAAGCCCATCCCATCTGCAACGGCAACACCAGCGCCTGAAGAAGACCCACCTGGCAAGCGGCCCGTTGCACGATCCCAGGGGCTTTTCGGCGTGCCATAATGCGGGTTCACCCCCAAGCCGGAAAAGGCGAATTCCACCATATTGGTCCGCCCAATCACCACAAATCCAGCGCGGCGCAGGCGCTGCACGGTTGGCGCATCCAGCTTCGCCGGCGCGCTGCCCTTCAGCACCTTAGAACCTGAACGGGACGTGATGCCCGCCTCGTCATACAAATCCTTCACGCTGATCGGAATGCCGGCATAGGCGCTTGGCGCGCGGCCTGCTTTGCGGAGCGAATCCATCGCAGCGGCTGTCGCGCGCGCTGCCTCCCCATGCACCATCATGAAGGCGCGGCTGCCCTCACCGGCGGGATCAGCAATGCGCGCCAGGGCTTCTTCAACCAGCGCGGCTGAGCTGGTGCGCCCGGCGGCGAGCGCGGCGGCGGCTTCAATCACGGTTTTCGGCATGGGGCGGCATCCGGTGTTCAGAAGGGTGATGGCGCAAATCATGACCGGAAGCGCGGCCAAGGCCAATCCCCACCCGGCCCCAACCCTTTTGCATTGACGGGCGCGCGCCCATCCGTTCAGGATCAGCCATTCACACCGAAGAACAGGGCGGCCCGGACCGCCCGGCTGGAGGAGACCTCATGTCCTTATTCTCAAAACCCCGTCGCGGCGGCTTGCTTGGCGCCGTGGCCGCTGCTGCGCTTTCGCTCATGGCATTCGCGCCTGCGCAGGTTTCGGCGCAGGAATGGCGTGGCTGGAATATCCACGCCGCCGATTACCCGAATGGCCGCGGCATGGATCGCTTTGCGGAGCTGGTGGGCCAGCGCACCAATAACCGCATTCGCCTGCGTACCTTCCATTCCGCGCAGCTTGGCCAGCAGGATGAGGCCATTCAGCAGATGCGCCTGGGCACGATTGACTTCGCCAATTTCAATCTCTCGCCGCTGAACAACCTCGCACCTTCCACCGCGATTTTGACGCTGCCCTTCCTGTTCCGCGATGTTGGCCATAGCCACCGCGTCGTGGATGGCGCGATTGGGGAAGATATCGCGCGCGATCTGGAAGCCATCGGCATCATCACGCTTGCCTGGTATGATGCGGGGGCAAGAAGCCTTTATACGGTACGCCCGGTGCGCACGCCCGCCGATGTGCGCGGCATGAAGATCCGTGTGCAGACCTCTGACCTTTGGATTGACATCATGCGCGCCATGGGTGCCAACCCAACGCCGCTGCCCTTTGGTGAGGTCTTCACCAGCCTGCAATCTGGCGTGATTGATGGCGCAGAAAACAATTGGCCATCCTATGAAAGCACGCGGCATTTCGAAGTGGCGAAATTCTACACCACAACGGAACATTCCAATGTGCCGGAAGTGCTGGCCGTGAGCCGGCAGCGTTGGCAGCGTTTGAATGAGGCTGAGCGTGCCATTCTGCGCGATGCCGCGCGTGAAAGCGCGTTGCTGCAACGCCAGCTTTGGGCGGAGCGTGAAAAATCCTCACGCGATCGCGTGATCGCTGGCGGTGCTACCGTGATTGAGGTTGCGGATCGTGGCCCCTGGCAGGCGCTGATGGAACCGGTTTATGCCAAATATGCTTCCGCCCCGCGCATGGCGGATCTGCTCAAGCGCATTCGTGAAACGCGGTGAGCTTTGGTGAAACGCGGCGGCGCGGCGATTTGCCCACGCCGCTTGCGGTTTTTGCGCGCATCTTGGATGTGCTGGCGGGTGTGACCATTGCACTCGCGGGCACGGCTTTGGTCGCGCTGGTGGTGATGATGGGCTGGCTGGTTTTTGGCCGTTATGTGCTGAATGATACGCCAACCTGGATCGAGCGCGGCGCGACACTCGCCATTCTGTGCATCGCCATGCCGGTGGCGGCGGTGGGTGTGCGGGAACGCTTTCATCTCTCCGTACTTGGCTTGCGCGAGGCCCTGCCGGGTGCGGCGCAGCGCTGGATTGCGATGGGTTGTGATGCGCTGGTCGGCTTATTTGGCCTTGGCATGGCGATCTGGTCCTGGGAATTGGTGGACATGGTGCGGAATTTCCGCATCCCCTTGCTCGGCATCAGCCAGGGCTGGACTTATGCGCCGATGGTGGTGGGTGGCGCGCTGATGGCCTTATTCGCGGTAGAGCAGGTGCTATGCGATATCTTCGTGCCGGAAGCGCCGGAAAAGCGCGGCCCCGCCGCGGCCTTTTTGGAATAGGCAGATGGAACCAGGGCTTTTTCTGATTTTTGTGGTTTTCGCCTTGGGTGTCATGGCCGGTGTGCCGGTTGCCTTTTGCCTTGGCATCGCGGCTGTTGTGGGCTTCATTTATGAAGGGCTCAACCCCGCCGTTGCCTTCCAGCAAATGGCCAGCGGCATGAGCATCTTCTCTTTGCTCGCCATTCCCTTCTTTATCTTCGCCGGTGAGATCATGCTGCATGGCGGCATTGCGCGACGCCTGGTGTCTCTGGCTTCCGCCTGTGTTGGTTGGATGCGCGGCGGCTTGGGGATGGTGGATGTTTCAACCTCCATGCTGTTTGGCGGGATTTCGGGATCTGCCGTGGCGGATACCTCAGCAACGGGTACCATCCTTATCCCGGCAATGAAGGCCAAGGGTTATGGTGTGGATTATGCGGTCTCACTCACGGTCACCAGCAGCATTGCGGGCATTCTGATTCCGCCCAGCCACAACATGATCCTCTATTCGCTCGCGGCGGGTGGCGGCATTTCCGTGAGTGCACTTTTCATCGCAGGTATCGTGCCTGGCATTGTCATGTGCCTTTTCCTTGGCATTGCGGCCTATGTCATGGCGGTGCGACGCGGCTATCCTTCCGAAGGCTGGGCCGGGTTCCGGCATTTGTTCTGGACTTTTGTTGATGCGCTGCCCGGCCTGCTGACAGCGGTGATCATTCTGGGGGGCGTGCTGTCCGGCGTTTTTACTGTCACTGAAAGCGCGGCTTTTGGCGCGATCTGGGCGCTGCTGGTGACGCTGCTGGTGTATCGCAACCTCTCCTGGCCGAATTTCGTGATTGCGGTGAAGGCCAGTGTGCGCACCACATCGGTGGTATTCCTGCTGGTCGGCACGGCAACTGCCTTTGCCTGGCTGCTTGCGATGTATCGCCTGCCGGAATTGCTGACGGAAGGCATGCTCGCCATCAGCGCCAATCCCATTGTGATTCTGCTGCTGATCAATGTGTGTTTGCTGCTTCTGGGTTGCGTGATGGATATGGCGGCGTTGATTCTGATCACCACGCCGATCTTCCTGCCCGTTGTCACCGCGATTGGCGTTGACCCGGTACAATTCGGCATGGTCATGATGATGAACCTTGGCCTGGGGCTGACCACGCCACCAGTTGGTGCAGTGCTGTTTGTCGGTTGTGCCATTGGCCGAATACCGATGGAACAGGTCATGCGCACCATCTGGCCCTTTTACGGCGCCATCTTGCTCGCGCTGCTGCTCACCACCTATTGGCCGGCCATGTCACTGACGCTGCCGCGCCTGTTGCTTGGCTATGGAGGCTGATGGCATGACCACGCCCGCAAAACCTGTATTGCTGACTGGCGCTTCTGGCGCGTTGGGGCGGCATCTTGCGCAAAGCCTCGGCGCGCTGGGCTGGCAATTGCGGCTCACGGATATCGCGCCCTTCCCCGATTCGCTGCCGCCATCCGCGCGCTTCGTGCAGGCAGATTTGAATGATGGTGTCGCGCTGCTGCGCCAGGCGGAAGGCTGCGGCGCCATTCTGCATTTTGGCGGCGTGAGTGTGGAACGCCCGTTTGAGGAAATCCTTGGCCCCAATCTGCGCGGGCTTTATCACGTGTATGAGGCCGCGCGGCGCGAAGGCGCACGCGTCATCTTTGCCAGTTCCAACCACACCATCGGCTTTCATGAACGCCCAAGCGGCAATGATGCGAAGCTGGATGCGGATTGCGCCTTCC
>JADCFR010000306.1 GCA_020249415.1 Roseomonas sp.
CATTTCCGCCGCCATGGCATCGCGCAAGGCCTCACGCACCGTGATGGTCTTGGTCGGGCCCCAATCCTTCTCGGGCGTGGCGGCGCGCGGCGCGGCGGGCACGGAGGCCGGGGCGGGCGAGGCCGCGGGAGCTGCTGCTGCGACTGGCGCCGGTGCTGCTTTCGCGCCACCGGCGCCGCCATCCAATTCCGCAATCGCGGTATTCACCGCGACATTCTCGGTGCCCTCCGGCACGAGGATGGAGGTCAAGACCCCCTCATCCACCGCTTCCACTTCCATGGTCGCCTTATCGGTTTCGATCTCGGCAATCACCTCGCCGGATTTCACCTTGTCGCCGGCCTTCTTCAGCCAGCGGGCCAGCTTGCCTTCCGTCATGGTGGGGGAAAGCGCGGGCATCAGGATCACGGCTCCCATCTCAGTTAGCCTCCACCAGAATATCGGTCATCAATTCGAATTCCGGCGGTTCCGGGCTTTCCTGCGCGAAATCGGCGCTGTCCTGGACAATCGCCTTCACCTCATCATCAATCACCTTCAGATCGGCTTCTGCCACGCCGAAATCATCCAGCAGCGCCTTGCGCGCGGTTTCAATGCAATCCGATGTCTCGCGCATTTTCTGCACTTCTTCGCGGGTGCGATACTTCGCGGGGTCGGACATGGAATGGCCGCGATAGCGATAGGTTTTCATCTCCAGCAGATACGGCCCCTTGCCGGCGCGGCAATGCGCCACCGCGCGTTCGCCCGCTTCGCGCACGGTCGCCACATCCATGCCATTCACCTGCTCCCCCGGAATGCCCCAGGCCGCACCATTCTGCGACAAATCACGCGATGCGGAAGCACGCTCCACACTCGTGCCCATGCCGTATTTGTTGTTTTCGATGATGAAAATGCAGGGCAACTTGAACAGCGCCGCCAGGTTCAGGCTTTCATAAACCTGGCCCTGATTGGACGCACCTTCGCCGAAATAGGTCAGCGCCACCCTGCCATCCTGCCGATACCAATTCGCGAAAGCGAGACCATTGCCGAGCGAGACCTGCGCGCCCACAATCCCATGCCCGCCGTAGAAACCCTTTTCCCGGCTGAACATATGCATGGACCCACCCTTGCCCTTGGAATAGCCGCCAATGCGCCCGGTGAGTTCCGCCATCACGCCGCGGGCTTCCATGCCGGTGGCCAGCATATGCCCGTGATCGCGGTAGGAGGTGATAACCTGATCCCCCGGCTTCAGGCACATTTGCATGCCCACCACCACGGCTTCCTGGCCGATATAAAGATGACAGAAGCCGCCAATCAGCCCCATGCCGTAAAGCTGGCCGGCCTTTTCCTCAAAACGGCGGATCAGCAGCATGTCGCGATAGGCGCGCAGCATTTCATCGCGCGACAGGGACGGTGCTTTGGCTTTGCCGCGCCGCTTGGTGGCGGCTTCTGTGGCCTGGGGCATGGGAATTCCTCCTGCGCTTAGCTTCCTGGCACCATTAGCGCCGGGCAATCGCCAATTTCAAGCCATGAAAGATGAAAAAATCGTGTTTTTGCAACGCAATAATGCGATTAACCATCATTCAGTTAAGTGTTTGTTTCGCCAAATAGAGGCAGGCCTGGCATCACCCCCGGCGCGCCAAGCCAGGTTCCGTAAGGCTTGAAAAATCAGCAAAACCGGGCGCGGCGCCCGCTGGTCAATAAAGCCGGCGTTCCGGCCCATAGGGGACAACCACCTCATCCCGCCCGACCATATTGAGTAGCGACCGGGCGCGTTCTTCAAGCTGATCCCGGTCCAGCCGATCACCGCGCAGGCCGGCCACGCGGCGTTCCATCGCATCCCGCTCGGCCTCGGCCTGTTGCAGCGCCGCCCGCGCCGCCACGACATCACCCTGGCGCTTGTCGCGCGCCATCAGCCCGCGTTCGCCATGCACGGCGTGCCAGGCGAAATAGCCCGACACCGCGAGAAACACGGCCGGCACCAGCACCCCTTTCAGAATGCGCTTGAAGATGGAAAGCAGCGCCATAAGCGCGATAACCCCGTGACTTGAAGTGATCTCTTAAAGAATCCATTCTTGGGGCGCTTGTCCAGAGAGAAATGGCAAAGCCCAGCGAAATCGCGCGAAAATCCGCCTTTCTTGACATTCATCATCCCGGCGCCGCCAGATGACCGGCACGAAAAGCGCTCAACCCCAAGCCGGAACCTGCATGCACCCCCCGCCCGAAATCAGCATCCTAATGGCCGCCCATGGGCTTCGTGCGGAAATCGGCGCCGCCGTCGCCTCGGTCTTTGCGCGTGCTGAAGGCGCGGCGGTGGAGGTGATTATCGCTTCCGATGACGGCTCGGATTACCGCGCATGCCTACCGGCCGACCCGAGGCTGGTATTTGCCGCGATCGGACCCATTGCCTCCGGCGCCCCAGCCGCGCGCAACCGTGCACTTGCTTTAGCCAAGGGCGATTTCGTCACCATGCTGGATGCCGATGATGGCTATGAGGGCGCGGCGGATGGCTTGGCCGCAACGCTCGCCTTGGCGCGCGCGAAGGGCGCTGCCGTGATCCCCAGCATCATTCGCACCCCGGATGGCGCCGCGCTCCGCCGCGTCCCGCCCGCAGGTACGGCAAGCCTGGGCTGGCCTGAATGGCGAGAGGTCTTCGCCTCACTCCATCTGCTGCGCTCGCGCGCGACCGCCGAGCCCTTCCGCCCCTTCCGGCTGATTGACGATGTCTGGGCGGATTTGCAGGGCCTGGCGCGGGCCGGCGGGCGGGCGCCAGTTTCGGCGGCGCTTGCCTATCGCTACCAGCTCCGCGAAGGCCAGCTCACTGAAACGCGCACCAGCAGCTTTGATGCCGATTACGCCGAAGCCCTGGCGCTGCTGCGCGAAGATCCCGGCATTTTTGGTGCCGCCACGCCGGACGTCGCGCGAATCCTATGGCGCTGGCGCGCGATGAACCGCTGGGTGGACCGCAGCGCACAAGGCAAACCACGCCCGCTTGGGCATTATCACCGCCATGTCGCGGCCTATCTGGCAGGCCGCCGCAGCGCTTAGCGGCGCAGCACACCCCGCCCGGCATAACGCGCCGCTGGGCCAAGCCCTTGTTCAATGCGGATCAGCTGATTGTATTTCGCGAGCCTGTCAGACCGCGACAGCGACCCGGTCTTGATCTGCCCGCAATTGGTGGCAACCGCCAAATCAGCGATGGTCGCATCCTCGCTCTCACCCGAACGATGGCTCATCACGGCGCGATAGCCGGCGCGATGGGCCATCTCAACGGCCTCCAGCGTTTCCGTCAGCGTGCCGATCTGGTTCACCTTCACCAGAATGGCATTCGCGGTGGCCTTTTCGATGCCCTGGCGCAGGCGTTCCGGGTTGGTCACGAAAAGATCATCGCCAACCAGCTGCACCTTGGCGCCAATCTTATCCGTCAGCAGCTTCCAGCCTGCCCAATCATCTTCCGAACAACCATCTTCGATCGAGACAATCGGCCATTTCGCCGTGAGTGCCGCCAAATATTCCACCATGCCGGCGGGGTCGAGCTTCTTGCCCTCACCTTCCAGGGCATAGACGCCGTCATGGAAAAACTCAGTCGCGGCGCAATCAAGGGCGAAGACCACATCCTCACCAGGGCGATGCCCTGCCGCTTCGCAGGCCTTGGTGATGAAGGCCAAAGCCTCATCCGCGCTTTTCAGATTGGGGGCGAAGCCGCCCTCGTCACCCACATTGGTCGAATGCCCGGCATCATGCAGCGCCTTTTTCAGCGCCATGAAAACTTCCGAGCCAATGCGCACCGCATCGGCAATCGTGCCGGCGGCGACCGGCATGATCATGAATTCCTGAATATCAATCGGGTTATCGGCATGCTTGCCGCCATTGACGATATTCATCATGGGCACCGGCAGGGTGCGCGCGAAAACACCACCAACATGGCGATAGAGCGGAATGTTCAAATCCGCCGCCGCTGCCTTGGCCACCGCGAGCGAGACCGCCAGCATGGCATTGGCCCCAAGCCGCGCCTTGTTCGGCGTGCCGTCCAATTCGATCATCGTCTCATCTATCTTGATCTGATCGAGCGGATCCAGGCCGGAAATCGCGTCAAAAATCTCACCTTCAACGCTCGCCACGGCCTTCAGCACGCCCTTCCCGCCATAGCGGGCCTTGTCGCCATCGCGGAGTTCCACGGCTTCATGCGCGCCGGTGGAAGCGCCGGATGGCACAATGGCATGGCCGCGGGCGCCGGTATCCAGCACTACCTCGGCCTCCACGGTTGGATTGCCGCGGGAATCGAGCACTTCGCGGGCAATGATATCGGCAATGGCGGCCATGGCGTATGATTCCGGTTGCAGGGGTTTCGGGCGGGTGGCTACACCGGTCCGCCCGGGGCGCCAAGACCCCGTTCCCTAAGCGGCGCCCAGGCGCTATGGCTTGGCCGAAGTTGAGAAAGGACCCCCCATGCTGGATCGCCCGCACCCCACCCCGGCCGCCCCTTCGGCAGACCCCTTTGCCCTGGCCAAGGCGCTGTCCGGCCGGCATTTCATTGGTGGCGCCTATGTCCCGGCGCGCAGCGGCAAGACCTTTGCCGTGGTGAACCCAGCGACGGGTATTGAAGTGGCCCGCGCGGCGGAAGGCGATGCGGCGGATGTGGATGCGGCGGTGACCAATGCCGCCAAGGCGCAAAAGGAATGGGCCAAGCTGCCGGCGCGCAAACGCGGCGCCTTGGTGCATCAATGCGCTGCCCTGCTGAAGGAACATGTGGATGAATTGGGCCGGCTGATCGCGCTTGAAACCGGCAAGGCTTTGCGCACGGAAAGCCGCGTGGAAGCCAATGTTGTCGCCGATGTGTTTGAATTCTTCGGCGGCCTGGGCAGTGAATTGAAGGGCGAAAGCGTGCCCTTCGCGCCCAATGTGCTGTCGGTCACGGTGCGTGAGCCACTTGGCGTTGTGGGTGCCATCATCCCCTGGAATGTGCCGATGCTGCTGATGGCGCTGAAGGTCGCGCCGGCGCTGGTGGCGGGCAATGCCGTGGTGGTGAAAAGCGCGGAAGAGGCGCCGCTTGCGGTGCTGCGGATTTGCGAAATCATGAACCGCGTCCTGCCGCCCGGTGTCTTCAATATGGTGAGCGGCTTCGGCCCGGAATGTGGCGCGCCGCTGGTGACGCATCCGCTGGTGAAGAAGGTGACCTTCACCGGGTCGGTTGAAACCGGCAAGATTGTCTATCGTGCCGCGGCTGAAAAGCTGATCCCCGTGACGCTGGAATTGGGCGGCAAAAGCCCGATGATTGTCTTTGCCGATTGCGATTTCGACAGGACGGTATCCGGCGCGCTGACCTCCATGCGCTTCACGCGCCAGGGGCAAAGCTGCACCGCAGCGTCGCGCATTTATGTGGAGCGGCCGATTTTTGATCGCTTCGTCACCGCCATGAAGGATGCGGTGAATAATATGGTGATGGGCGACCCCCTGGATGAGAAGACCGATATCGGCACCATCATCAGCCAAGGTCAATTCGACAAGGTGAAGGGTTTTATCTCTGAGGGTACAGCCACCGCCGGCGCCACCGCGCATGTCTGCAGCCGCATGCCGGAAGATCCGACGCTGAAGAAGGGCCTGTTTCTGCAACCGGTGATCTTCACGGGCCTGACGCGCGAAAGCCGGCTGGTGCGGGAAGAAATCTTTGGCCCGGTGACCGTGATCCAGCCCTTTGATGACCCGGAAGCGGTGCTGGCGGAAGCGAATGATTCTGATTACGGCCTGGCCGCCAGCCTTTGGACCAATAATCTGAAGGTCGGGCTTGATCTGGCGCATCGGCTGGAAGCGGGCTTGGTGCAGATTAACCAAAATCTGGTGGTCCAGGCCAATCTTTCCTATGGTGGCGTGAAACAATCCGGCCTTGGCAAGGAGGCATCGCTGGAAGCCATGCTGGAACATTTCACCCATAAGAAGACCATTATGGTGAACATGGCATAAGGGGAGAGGACGATGGGGCGGTGGTTGGCGGCGGCGGTGTTGTTGGTGGGATTGGCGGGTTGCGCGCAACAGGCGCCGGAGCCCGCGCCGCAGCCGATTCCCGAGCCGCCCGGCCCCGGTCTGGTGGGCTGGCGTTCCATTGGTTTCAATAATGAAATGTTTGAAAGCGGCTATGTCCAGGAACGCGAATTGAATATTACCGGCCCCGTGCGGCGGGCCTGGATCATGCTGAATTTGCGCGAATCCATTCCCATTCCGGAAACGGGTGGGCGGGCGCTTTCGGTGCGCTTCATTGGGGAATATCGTTGCGCGGAAAGGCTCTGGCGCCCGCTGGAAGGGGCGTGGTTCGCACGGCGCAATGCACAGCAGCCTGTGCACGCAGAACGCCCGCGCCGGAGCGGCTTTCGCGAAGCAGAGCCCGGCACGCTGGGCGGGGCGTTTTTGGATGCGGCTTGTGGATTGTGAGACGGGGCGCCGCCGGTCCTATTGGCGCGGCTGCACAGGATGACCTCCACTCGCCAGGGTCGGGAGAATAGGATTGGATGATTTCTCCACGCGGCTGAAGGCGATTTCGGCAAAGGCTTCGGGCGTTTTGCGTTCTGCCAAGGCTGATGCAGGCCGACTGCTCCCGCGGGAAGGAGTGATCTGGGCCATTCGCCTTTTTCTGGGCCGTGAACCGCGCGATGATGAGGAAGTCGCCGCGCTTAGCCGTCAGCCAGATTTTGAAAGCCTGCGTCGATACTTGGCGGAAACGCCCGAATTTGGCGCCCTTCGATCCTCCCTGAGGCCTTGGACGGCGCCCTTATTTCTGCTGGCTTCATCAGCCAATCCCGCCATCCCGGTCATGTTCCGCCCGCCAAGCCTGGCCGTACCCACCTCTCAGCTTTGCACTGAAGCCCAATTCCGTGAGGATTTGCATCGCAAGATTTGCAACGCCCTGGCAATTGACCCCGCCCATATCCATCGCAAAACCTGGGAGTTTGTCTGGATCATTGCGGCATTACGCCGGGCCGGGCTTCTCAAGCCTGGCATACGCGCACTTGGCTTTGGCGTCGGCAATGAACCACTACCTGCCTTTTTTGCCCGGCTCGGGATGGAGGTTTTGGCAACCGATGCGCCGCAAGAAGCCATCGCAGGCCAGGGTTGGGATACAACCGGCCAGCACGCCACCGGCCTGGAACAGCTCTGGCACCCGAAGATCGTCGGGCGTGAACATTTCGATAAACATGTATCCTTCGCGCAGGTGGATATGAACGCCATCCCCGCTAATCTCGTCGGATTTGATTTCTGCTGGTCTTCCTGCTGCTTTGAACATCTGGGTTCCATCGAAAAGGGTTTGGATTTTGTCTGCAATAGCCTCAGTACGGTGAAGCCTGGCGGCCTTGTTCTGCACACGACCGAATTCAACCTGACTTCAAACGATGAAACCTTCGAAGACCAAACACTCTCCCTGTTCAGAAGGCGTGACATCGAAGCGCTCTATGCACGCTTGATCGAGGAAGGCCATAAGCCTTGGCCGATCAATTTCTATCCCGGCATGGGGGAAATGGATGCCCATGTGGACCTGCCACCCTTCGCCACTCCTCACCTCAAGATTCAGCTTGGTAAATTTGTCAGCACCTCCATCGGTTTGGCGGTACAGAAGGCTGCTTCCTAGGACACGCGCATTCCGGGAAAGATCGTCCTGTGGTCATCAAGCTGCGACACATCCGTTTCAGACAATCTGTTCGCCAAACAATTTCACCTGTACGCGGCGCATCGTTTCGACCGAAGCGCCAAGGGCTTCAAGCCGCCGATAGGCGGCAACGGCGGGCTTTATCTGCTTGGCTTCACGATACGCGTCACACAAGGCTTCCCAGGCGGGTGCATTTTCGGGATGCTTTTCTGCCAGAGCGGCAAGGATCGCGACGGCTTCCTCAATAGCGCCCTTGCCGGTTAACGCGATGCCAAATCGCAGTAGGAGCTCCGGCTCGTCGGGTGCGTCACTGCGCAGGCCTTCAAGCAGGCTGCTAGCCTCATCCCATTTCTGGTGGGTCAATAGGCCGGATATCAGCGCAATCTGAACAGGAAGCGCCTTGGTTTCGACGCCCAGGACAGTGGCGATATCTGCCGCGATCGTTTCCTGGTCCCTGTTGTCTTGCAGCAAAATCTCGGCAAGCAGGGCGCCGAATTCAGGTCCAGCAGGATGGACCAGCATGGCACGGCGCGCGGTATCCGCCGCTTCGACAAATTCCGCCTGCTTTATCAGGCAGCGGATCAGCGTTTCCCAGATACCGCGCGGCATTTCAGCCAAGCCAATGGCGCGCCGATAGAGAGGCACAATGGCTTCTTCCTGGAAGACAGCCGGCGCCAAACGCGCCACTTGTCGAAGCAAAAAGACCTCCGTGGGGAAGCGCTCAAGCGCTGCCTGAAGCATACGGAAGCTTTCATTGTAACGATCCTGGCGCCAGAGCGCATCTACCAGCACCCAATGGGCCCGCGTACTGCTGGGGTCGAGTTCAATCGCCTCCCGCGCAACGGCGGCGGCTTCGCGGGCGCGATTTTCGGCAAGAAGGAAGCTCGCCAAATGCAGGCGAATACCCGCTGATTGCGGCATGAGCTCCACCGCGCGCGCGGCCATCTTACTGCCCACCGCATAGCGCTGCGTCTGCCAAAGCGCCGAAAGCAGGGAATTATGCAGCACCTCTCGTTCCGGGGCCAAATCCGCGGCAATCTGCAAGGCCTCTACCGCCTCGGCGAAATCCTTCGCCTGCATGGCTTGGCGCCCGCGCCGCGCTTGCAATGGCACGCTGGCTGGCGCGATAAGGCATGCTTCGCGCAGGGTCTCCCGCGCCTCTTCAAGGCGTTCCTGGCGGATCAGCGCATCGGCCAGTACGATCCAAACTTCCTCGGCAAGATCAGGCGGCGGAGAGGCGCTGAGAAAGGCACGCGCCGCTTCCTCGGCCTTGGCCAGCTCGCCGGCTGCAAGCAGGAAGTTCGCAAGCCCCACGCCGAAGCGTAGCTCCTCCGGAAAGCGCGCCATGGCCCGTTTGGCAATGTCAGCGCCTTCAGGAAACCGGCGTTCTTGCCACAGTCGGCTTAGCGCTGCGCTTGCGGCTGCCACCCCTTGGGACGGGGTTTGGGGCGAAGCCTTTTCCGGTTCAGTCGGGTTTTCCGAGGTCACAATCCGCCCTGCCTGTCAGCCAGAGAGTTTAGCACAAACGCCTTAAACCACATTACTTGCCATAAGCTGAAGGGCATCACGCACCCTTTCCGCGCCCGCCGGAAAACGCCACCAATATAATCGCCACCGCCGATGCCGCGGTGAAAAGCCCAAACCCGTTCACATAGCCAATCATCGCTGCCTGCCGCGAGATTTCCCCACTCAGCTTCGCCAATTCCGGCACGGTTTCCAGCCCAAACCCACCCATGGACCCCGGCAATTGCAGCGTCCGATTGAAGGGCGAGATCATTTCCGTCATGCGGCTGTAATTCATGGCACCCGAGCGAATGATCTCCGCCACACTCAGTGAAATGAACAGGCTGGAGCCGATATTGCGCAGCAAATGGAACATCGCCATGGCTTCCGGCAAATGCTCCCGATCGAGCGTCTTGAAAGTGAGCACGGTCAGCGGCACCCAGATGATGCCAACGGAGACGCCTTGCAGCACGGCATTCCAGAGCAGCGCTTCCTCACTGACATTCAAATCAAAATGCATGAGCCAAAGCCCCGCCGCCACCATGGCGGCAAAGCCAATCGCCATGCCAATGCGCGGGTCCCAGCGCCCGATCAGGAAGGTCAGCGCAAAGCCAATCGTGCCGCCAATGCCGCGAAAGCCGACGATTTCACCAATGACGCTATCGGGGTAGCTTGCATATTGCTGCAATAGCGATGGCAGCAGCACAATCGGCGTGAAATTCACCATGCCATAGATGAACACCAGCAAAAGCCCGATGGCGTAATTCCTATCCAGCAGCAGGCGCAGATTGAGAAAAGGCTGCTTCGCCGTCAGGCTATGCGCGACAAAGATATAGAACGCCAAGGCGGCAATGATGGTTTCGATGATGATTTCATTCGATTCATACCAATCCAGCCGCTGCCCGCGTGACAGCACCAATTGCACGCAGGAAATCGCGACGGTCAGCGCCAAAAACCCGGTCCAATCCAAGGGAATGGGCTTGCATGGTTCATCCTCGGGCAGGGTTGCCCATAGCGCAAAGCTTGCCAGCACCCCCGCCGGCACAATCATGTAAAAGGCCCAGCGCCAGCCATAAGCCTCGGCCAATTGGCCGCCAAAGACCGGGCCAATCACCGGGCCCAAGACCACGGTCATGCCGAAGATGGAGCTCACCAACCCCGCCTGCTTGCGCGGGAAACTATCCAGCACAATGGCATTGGATAAAGGGATCACCGGCGCGCCAATGCCGCCCTGCACAATGCGCCACAGCACCACGGTTTCGAGGGATTCCGCCTGCCCCACCAGATAGGTCGCGATGGTGAAGCCCACCACGCAGAATAGCATCACCCGCCGCCGCCCGCCGCGTGCGACCAGCCAGCCGGTCATGGGTGTCACAATCGCGGTTGCCAGGATATTGAAGGTCGTGGTCCAGGCGATTTCATCCGCCGTCGCGGCCAGGCTGCCCTGCATCTGCGGCAGCAGGGTGGAAGCGACCAGCAGCGTGGTGGCATAAAGCGTCGCCCCCATCACCACCGCCGCCAGGATCAGGCAGCGGCGCGTGACCGACAATTCCAATATCGGGTTGGTTTCCGACATCAGTCCGGTTTTCGTCCATAAATGTCCTGCAAGCCTATGGCGGACATGGCATTTTCCTGCCAAGCTGAAGGTGATGAGGGATCGAATACTGCCAAGTCTTGACGCGGGTGGCGAGGCTTTTCATCGCGCCCCCATCCTGCCGCAGGGGCTTTGACCATGCAGGGCCGGCTTTTGCGCTTTGTCCTGTTGGTTGTGGTGCCGGCGCTGGCTCTGCTGGTGGCGGCTGCCTTCTGGCTGACCGGCGGGCGCTATGTGACCTCAGAGAACGCCTATGTCCGCGCTGATATTGTGCAGATTGCACCGGAAGTCGCCGGCCGCGCGACCGAAGTGCTGGTGCGCGACCATGCGCGCGTGACCGCTGGCCAGGTGCTGGTGCGCCTTGACCCCACCCCCTTTCGTCTTGCCCTGGAGAAGGCCGAGGCGGAGTTGGATTCCGCCCGTACCCTGGTGGAGCTTTCCCGCGCCACCTATCAGGAAACCCAGGGCGAAATGGCGGAGCTGGAAAAGCGTGTCGCCTTCCTTCTCCGCCAGGCGCGCCGGCAGGAGGAGCTGGCAAGCCGCGGCATCGCCCCCACCGCGCGCATGGAAGAAACCCAACATGATGCTCAAGTGGCGCAGGACAGGATGAATGTGCTGCGCCAGAGGCTTGTGCGCGTATTGACCACGCTGAAGGGTGACCCTGAATTGCCGGTGGATGACCACCCGCAAGTGCGGGAGAAAATCGCCGAACGCGACCGCGCCGCGCTTGATCTGGCGCGCACCGAAATCAAGGCGCCAACGGGCGGGACAGTGGTGAATTTGCGTCTGCAAGTGGGCGAGCAATTGCGCGCCGCGACCCCTATTTTCGCGCTGGTGTCAGATAGCCGCCCCTGGGTGGATGCGAATTTGAAGGAAACCACGCTGACCCATGTGGCCGTCGGCCAGCGCGTGGATGTGGTGCTGGATATCTACCCGAACGTGACCTGGAAGGGCGTGGTGGAAAGCATCAGCCCTGCAACAGGGGCGGAGTTTGCCATTCTGCCGCCGCAAAATGCCTCAGGCAATTGGGTGAAGGTGGTGCAGCGCCTGCCGGTACGCATCCGCCTTGAACCGCATGCGGGCGAGCCCCCCTTGCGCGCCGGCGTGACCGCGACGGTTTCAATTGACACCGGGCGCGGGCGGAGCCTTGCGGATGTGGTGGCGGGATTCTTAGACCTGTTCCGGAGCAAGGCGGAGGCGGCGGGGGCGCGTTAAGCTAGCTGCTGGCCCGGTTTTCGCCCTTGGCCTTGGGCGCCTTGAAGGGCGCTGCCTTGATGTCATGCGCACGTTGCCGGGCGCGCGCGATATCAAAACTGCCCTGCATGCGCATGAGTGTATCCATGGAAACGCGAAAAGCCTTTTCGAGCCTGATCGGCATTTCTGGCGATAGCGCAGCGCGCCAAGCAGTCTCAAATCATTTGACGACGGACAATGGCGGCAAGATAGGCAAAGCCGCGCGCCATGGGGATGCAGGTGATGTCCATTCCCCAGACCTGGTTGGGGCGCAAGATCGGCCGCTGGAACCGGGCGGGCGACGTCGTAGCGCGTCCCCCGGCTGATGCTGAGCGCCTTGTCCTGTTTCGCCAGAGGCAGGGAATGCTCACGGTCAATCATCTTTTTGCGCTCAGCAAGCCCGCCTTGGTCAGCGCGCCTGCCAAAGAATCATTCGTGAGCGTCAACTCCCTATCTGCGCGCGGCGTTCTTTCACATCAACCGGTGCTGGCGCTTCCGGCTTGCCTTCACCGAAAATCCCAGCAGCCCCTTCCAGAAGCTGATCGCGCCAGATCTTGATGACATTCGTATGGACATCGAATTGCGCGGCCAGTTCGGCCAGCGTCTTCTCGCGCTTCACGGCGGCAAGCGCCACCTTGGCCTTGAAGGGTGGGCTATGGTTCCGGCGTGGTCGTCTCGTTATGGTATCTCCTGTTCACGGCATCATGCCGCATTCAGGCAGGAAATACACTTATCCCAGTTGTTCAGATTGCCTGAGCCGGCTCTGCGGCGATGCTATGGTGATTCGCGTCCGTCATCCAATGGTTGAACATGCCCATCGTTGTGAAGGGACAAATGTTCAATAAAAGGACCTTGGCCTTATGAACAAAACCGTCCCCGCGCACAAGATTACTGAAGGGCTCCATTGGAGGACGTGGCCGCTGGCGAAATCGGGGCGGACAAGACTGATTACTTCAGAATGACCTCAACGCGCCTGTTTTGTGGCTCACGCACACCATCAGCCGTGGGCACAAGGTTGTTTTCCTCGCCAAAACCACGCGTCACGATTTCACTCCGCGGAACCCCACGCCGCACCAGTTCCGCCGCCACAGCTTCGGCGCGCCGGGTTGAAAGGCGCATATTGTAGTCGGCCGGACCGGAACGGTCAGTAAAGCCATTGACTTCAATGCGGGTGACGCCAGAAGCCCGTGCGGTTGCGGCCTCGCCAATGATTTGGCGCGCGCGATCAGTCAGGTCTGCCGAACTCCAGTCGAAGAAAACAAGGAAGGTTCGGGCTGCCGCTACGGGTGCCGTAGCGGGCGGCGTCGCGGCGCGCGGCGCACCGAAGGCATACCGTAGTCCAAATAGGATCGAATGATTGTAGTTGTCCACGTCAGCATCTGCGACATAGGTCGTACCATTAACCCTATTGCGATTGAAGTTGTGACCCGTCGTGCCAAGAAAGCGGTATTCTGTTGTCAGAGCCAAACCGGGTACCGAGGAAATCGGCAAGGAAACGCCTGCAATAGCCTGCGCAGCGAACGCGCCAGGCGACCTAGCAGAACTGTGGTAGGTATTTTCAGCCGCCGCGCTTGTCTTGTAACCTACGTCATCGTACTGATGCCAAATGTAACCGGCACCCAGGCCGATATAAGGCGACAGGCCCCACGCTATGCCGCCCAGGTCGAAATCGTACAGCACATTCCCCATGCCGCCATAGCTTGAAGCTGTCCCGACCGGGGGCTGCCGCGATCTGCCGTTAAGAACATGACCATCAACATCGTTCCGACGGTAGCTTCCCTCAACTTCAATCCTAACCCCGTTGCCGAACCCCCAACCAAGGCTGAAAACGCCGATATAGCCGATGTCGAATGAGTTTTTTTCGCCCCGCAATTTGGTGTTATCCGTACGCCAAGTTCCGGTAATATCGGTGTCTTGCAGGAAATTAATGCCAAGCCCGCCACCAATGTAGAGACCATTAACGGGTTGGGCTGGGGCAAGGGCTGGAAACACAAAAAGGGATAAAGCAGCGAGACTCCATTTCTTGCAGCGCATATAACCCCCTAAACACACTCTAATGGTGCGATTCATGCTAAACTCCCCCAAATTAGAAATGCACCTACGCACCACTCGCCATATGTCCGAATGGCACTGCCGTACTACCCTAAGGATTGAATAGCACTGACCGGACCACTAGACCAAAAATTTCAGCTTTTTATGACGAATTTCCCAAAAAAATACCACCTTTCCTCTTAAATGGTCATAAAGCGTGTGAAAGTCAAGGAGAATGCAGCAGCACCGCATGCTTGCCAGGGCTGACCATACCGCTGATTTCAGCCAGATGCAGGTTCATCGCTGCGGTGTTGCAGAAGGGCAGTACCAGGGCCGCGCCCTTACCCTCCTGCGGGCAGATGGCTCCGAAGATATAGGTCGAAGCATAGCGCTGGTCCCGCGGCGCTGAAGGCCGCGTGCCGCGCCGCGCCCAGCGGCGGGTGATGCCATTCTTCTGCCCGATGCGCGCTTCGTC
>JADCFR010000307.1 GCA_020249415.1 Roseomonas sp.
CCCCTTTCGGATGCCCTTGGCACGAGTGTTGTTGTTGAGAATCGCGCCGGCGCTTCGGGCACCATCGGGGCGGATGCCGTCGCCAAAGCCGCGCCGGATGGGCTGACACTCGCCGTATCTCACGCCATACCCTTTGGCTTCGCGCCAGGCGTCTTGCCCGCTATCACCTATGATCCCGTCGCGGATTTCACCCATATCGCCATGCTGGCGGAAGCACCAACCGTAAGCGTTGTGCGCGCCAATTCACCCTTCGCCACCATGGCGGCACTCATTAATGCCGCGCGACAAAGGCCGGTGCGCTTTGGTAGCTCTGGCGTTGGCTCCGCGGAACATTTCGCGGGTGCGCTGCTGGCCCGCGCCACTGGTACATCACAGCTTGACCATATTCCCTATCGCGGTACGGCTCCTGCCTTGCAAGATTTGCTCGCTGGACAGATTGACATGCTGAATGCGCCAATCACCACGCTGGTCGGGCAATTGCGCGATGGATCGCTGCGCTTGCTCGCGACCTCGTCAGAAGCACGCATCGGCGCCTTCCCGGATGCACCGACACTCGCTGAATTGGGCGCGCCACAGGCCACCCACACGCAATGGATTGGGCTGAGCGGCCCACGCGGCTTACCAGCACCCATTGTGGAGCGTCTTTCTGAAGCGCTTGCGCCAATCGCGCGATCAGAGCAGGTACAGGCAAGGCTTGTGGAATTTGCCTCCGTGCCGCGCAGCCCTGCGCCATCTGGTGCGGCATTCACACGCTTTGTTGCATCCTTCCGCGATCACTGGGTCGCAATGGCGAAGGCGGAAGGCATCGTCGCAAGCTGATGCACCTGGCGCCCTTGCGCTGGTTTTTCGTGCTCTTGCCGCC
This sequence comes from Roseomonas sp., assembly GCA_020249415.1. GTDB lineage: Bacteria > Pseudomonadota > Alphaproteobacteria > Acetobacterales > Acetobacteraceae > Neoroseomonas. The sequence goes on from JADCFR010000307.1 coordinate 863, forward strand.
AAAGGCTGGCAGAAAGCTGAACGTGGCATGAGGTTTGCTCCCCTTCCCGTCATACGATGGGGAAACTCTCGACATGACCGTAATCTCGCGCCGCAGCCTGCTCGCCACCCCTGCCTTGCTCACAGCCTTGGGGCCTTCCTTGGCGGAAGCCCAGGCCGCGCAGCCCCTCCGCATTGCAATGTCCATCGGCGATGTTCCCCGCCTTTGGGGAGGCCCTGAAGCAGGGTTCGAAGGTGTGCGCTTCGGCGCATACCTTGTCTATGATGCTTTGGCACTATGGGATCTTTCAAAGGCTGATGCGCCTTCTGGCCTGATGCCCGGGCTCGCCACTTCCTGGCGGGTGGATGAAGCGGATCGCCGACGCTGGATCATTGAATTGCGTCAGGGCGTCAAGTTTCACGACGGTACCCCCTTTGATGCCGATGCGGCGATCTGGAATTTTGAGTCGATTTTGAACAATCAGGCGGCACAATTCGAACCAACCCGCTCAGCTCTTGTGCGGGGGCGGATTACCTCGATTGGCGGTTATGAAAAGCGGGGCTCCCACACCATCGCCATCACGACGCGCGGGATTGATGCGTCGCTGCCATTTCAATTGGCCTTCATCTGGTTCGCCTCCCCCAGCCACTGGCAGGCATTGGGGGGCGATTGGCAGAGATTCGCGCTCAATCCTTCAGGGACCGGCCCCTATAAGGTGACCAATGTCACGCCGCGCCAGCGTGCTGATCTTGAAGCCAACCGGGATTATTGGGACCCCAACCGCATCCCCAAAGCACCGCGCACGGTTTTGTTGCCGATCCCTGATGGGTCTGCGCGCGTTGCGGCGCTGCGCAGCGGGCAGATAGATCTGGTGGAAAGCCTGCCGCCCGATACCATCCCGTCCCTGCGCGCTGCACGGTTTCAGGTGGTGCAAAATGCCTATCCCCATATCTGGGCCTGGCGCTTGAACGTCACTGAAGGCAGCCCCTTTGCTGATCTTCGGGTGCGGCAAGCCGCCAATCTCGCCATAGACCGCGATGGGATTGTGGCATTGCTTTCCGGTGCAGCCCTTGCAGCGCGTGGCAAGGTGACACCGGATGATCCCTGGTTTGGCAATCCAACCTTCAAGCTGCGCCATGACCCAGCCGAGGCACGGCGTTTGATGACCGAAGCCGGCTATTCAGCCACGCGTCGCTGTGCGCTGAATGTCATTATGCCGGTATCCGGCGGCGGGCAGATGGTGCCGCAACCGATGAATGAGGCGGTGCAGGCTGGCCTCAAGGAGTGCTTCTTCGACGTTACCTTCCAATCGGTGGATTTTGCGACCTCCATCAATATGCTGCGCGCTGGTGCGCGCGACGCCTCTTCGCGCGGCGGGCATGCGCTGAATATCGCCATTCCTTCAATGGAACCGAATACCGGTTGGTTCATTTATGACGGAGAGCTTGGGCCGCCACGGGGCATTAATTGGGGTCTGTATAATTCACCAGCGGTCAATGCTCAGCTTGGCGTGGTGCGCAATGCCTTTGATCCAGCGGAACAGACCCGCGCCATGGCAAGGCTGCATGAAATCCTGATTGACGAGGCAGCCTTGCTTGCCGTTGTGCATGACCTCAATCCTCGCGCCTTGAGTGCGCGCTGCCGTGGCTTTGTGCAGGCGCGGAATTGGTTCCAGGATTATACGCAGATTGCGGTGAGCTGAACGCTGTCCTTAGCTATTCCGCAATCACGCTGACATGCGCTGCCACCACGCGCCAACCATCCGGCGTGCGCATCCAGACCTGGCTTTGGCGGCCGATCTTTCCCGGCAATGACGGGCGCCGAAACATGGTCCAAGCGGTGGCCATGTCGTGGCCGTAACTGGTGATGACAGTGCGTTCCAGGCTGCGTTCCAACCCAGCCGAGGGGCGCCCCGCGCGGAAGGCCG
>JADCFR010000308.1 GCA_020249415.1 Roseomonas sp.
CGTAGCCTTAAGGGGTCAGCAATGCGCGCCTGCAGCGCTGCAACGGTCAGCGGAAAAGCCAGCGCCCCGCTCACGCTTCCGGCAGATCCAGGATCGGCGCTTCATCGATGGGGAAGAACATCCCCTCACTCCAAACGCCAAGCACCTGGCGGCCATTCAATGTCTCGGGCTGAGCCAGGGCCACCAATTCGTAGAACACGGCGCGGTTGATCCGCGCCTCCAGCCCCGGGCGGACGGTAATATAGGGGCGCGGTTCGCGGCTGACGGGATCCAGATGCACGCGGATCGGGTGTTCCGCATCGGCGGTCACCATTTCATCCAGGTTGGTGCGGAAGCTCAGGCATTGGCGCGGCGCGCCATCGCCGCAATCACAATCGCGCCAGAACAGTTCAACGGCGATGAAGGGCGCGTCCTCAACCTCGATCCGGCCGCGCTCCACCGGGGTTTCCAGAATATAGGACCCATCGGCGCCCCGTTTCAGCACCGAACCGAACAGGCAGACCATTTCCTTCCGGGCAATCGGGCTGCCGCGATAATACCAGGTGCCGTCGCGGGCGATGCGGATGGAAAGATCGCCGACATCATGGGGCCGGCGAGGTGCGCGCGTTTCCATCACATCGGCATGCGCGTGATTTTGTCCTTTCGCCGCATCCTGGAACGCCATAATCTCTGCCTGACCCTTGCCGAGGGACCCCTTACCACCCAACCTGATTGAAAGGCGGGGGCGAGTCCCGAAAACGATTTCTGTAATATAGGGAGCCTATCCCGCATGCGTGAAGGTGCTGAAGCCCAGGAAGCGACATTCCTGGTGCAGGAAGTTGAAAAACTGGGCCAAAAGCTGGCCGGCGTCCGGGCCGCCATCGGCGCGGCGATCTATGGCCAGGGCGATGTGGTGGAACAAAGCCTGATCGGGCTGCTCTCCGGCGGGCATGTGCTGCTGGTGGGCGTGCCGGGCCTCGGCAAGACCCGGCTCGTGGAAACCTTGGGTCAGGTGATGGGGCTGGATGCGAGGCGGGTGCAATTCACGCCCGATCTGATGCCGGCCGATATTCTGGGCAGTGAGGTCCTGGAAGACCAGGCCGATGGCAGGCGCGGTTTTCGCTTCCTCAAAGGCCCGATCTTCTGCCAATTGCTGATGGCGGACGAAATCAACCGCGCCTCGCCGCGCACGCAATCGGCGCTTTTGCAGGCCATGCAGGAACAGCGCGTCGCGATTGCCGGGGAAATCCACCCCTTGCCGCGGCCTTTTCATGTGCTGGCAACGCAAAACCCGATTGAACAGGAAGGCACCTACCCCCTGCCAGAGGCGCAGCTTGACCGCTTTCTGCTTGAAATCGCCATCACCTACCCGGATGAGGCCGCCGAACGCGCCATGCTGCTGGCGACCACCGGCGCGCCGGAAGCGCCCCCGCCCCAGGCACTCACCGCTGATGATTTGATGGCCGCGCAAGCCCTGATCCGCCGGATGCCGGTGGGTGAGAAGGTGCTGGAAGCGATCCTGCGCCTGGTGCGCGGCGCGCGGCCTGAGTCCGCGAGCCTGCCGATTGTGCGTGATAGCCTCGCCTGGGGTCCCGGCCCGCGCGCTGCTCAGGCGCTCATGCTGGCCAGCCGCGCCCGCGCCGTTCTGGATGGGCGGTTGTCCCCGTCACTGGATGACGTGCTGGCCTTGGCCGAACCCGTGCTACGCCACCGCATGGCGCTCAATTTCGCCGCGCGGGCGGAAGGGGCGAAGCTGGCCGATGTGATCGCCGCGCTGAAGGCCGATCTTGGCTGAGGCCGCACAGAACGCGTTGACCGCACGGGCCGAGGCACTCGGCGCCCGCCTGCCGCCTTTGGTGGTCAAGGCCGAGCGCATTGCGGCCACCGTGATGCAGGGTGTGCATGGTCGGCGCCGCGCCGGTCAGGGGGACGCGTTTTGGCAATTCCGCCCCTATCTGCCGGGCGATGCGGCAGCCCGCGTGGATTGGCGGCAATCGGCGCGGTCTGATCGGGTGTTCATTCGTGAAACCGAATGGGAGGCAGCGCAAACAGTCGCCTTATGGTCCGCCCGAGGCCCCGGCATGGCCTGGCGCAGCCGCGATACGCTGCCGCTGAAGCAGGAACGCGCCGAGATGCTGTTGCTGGCGCTCGCCGCGCTGCTGCTGCGGGGCGGGGAAAGGGTGCGCGGCTTCGGCGCCCCGCGCGCCTTTATTGGCCGCGCGGCGCTGGCCCCCTTGGCTGGTTTTCTGCCGGAACAGGCAGCGATCCCCGCCGACCCGCGCCTGCCGCGCCATGCGCGCGCCGTGCTGTTCAGTGATTTCCTCGCACCACTTGAGGAAACCCGCGCGCAGCTTGCGGCGCTTGCGGCGCAGGGGCTGCGCGGGCATGTGCTGCAAATCCTCGACCCCGCCGAGGAAACCCTACCCTTCGCCGGGCATATCCGTTTTGAAGATCCGGCGGGCGGTGCCCCCGCCCCGATACCCCGGACCGAGGCTTTGCGCGGCGCCTATCAGGCCGCACTCGCCCGGCATCGGGACGGGCTGGCGGCGCTGGCGCTGTCGCTTGGCTTCAGCTTCGCCACCCATCGCACCGATCAGCCGCCGGAACTTGCCTTGCTCGCGCTGTTTCAGCGGTTAGAGGCCGTTTGATGCTGACCCTCGGCCCCATCGGCTTCGCTGCCCCTTGGCTTTTGCTGGCGCTGCCGGCGCTGCCGGTACTGTGGTGGTTGCTGCGCGTCACACCGCCCGCGCCCAAGCGCCAGATCTTCCCGCCAACACGGATTTTGCGCGAATTGCAGCCCGCCGAGGCCACGCCGGCCCGCACGCCCTGGTGGCTATTATTGCTGCGCCTGGTTGTGGCGGGCTTGATCATTCTGGGCCTCGCGCGACCCATCTGGCAGCCCAGCGCCGGCACCGGCCAATCCGGCCCGCTTTTGCTGGTGCTGGATGATGGCTGGGCCGCCGCACCGGATTGGGCGCGGCGCATGGCAAGCGCACAGCGCATTCTTGAGGCCGCCAAGCGCGAAGCGCGTCCCGTCGCGCTGCTGACCACCGCGCCGCTTGAGGGGGAAGCCGATCCGCTGAGCTTCCTGCCCGCCGAGGAAGCCGCCGCGCGCCTCGCCGTGCTGCGTCCCAAGCCCTGGGTGCCAGATCGCGCCGCCGCGCTGGCTTCGGTCACGGCGTTGCGGGCTGGAAATCCGGGCGGCTTTGAAAGCCTGTTTCTGGCCGATGGGCTGGATCATGGCACGGGCCAGGATGCTCAGGCGTTTCTGGCCGCGCTCGCTGCCGCCGGGCCGCTGACCCTGATGCAGGCACCAGCCGAGCCTCGGCGCGTACTGGCGCCGCCGGTTTTGGAAGGTGATCGGCTGCGGTTGAAATTAGTGCAGGCCCCGGTGGCGCTGCCGGGGCAGGTTGCGATCCTGGCGCGCGGCGGGGATGGGGCAAGCCTCGCGCGGGTGGATTTGGTGTTGGCGCCGGGGGCGGGCAGTGCCGAGGCCACGCTGCAACTCCCCAGCGAAATCCGCAACCAGGTGGTGCGGCTGGAATTGGAACCGGAAGCCGGCGCGGCGGGTATTTTCCTGCTGGATGAAAGCTTCCGCCGCCGGCCGGTCGGCCTTGCCGCAGCCGAGGATACCGGCGCGGATGCGCCGCTGATCGGCCCGCTTTTCTATCTGCTGCGGGCACTTGATCCCTTTGCGGAGCTCAGGCGCGGGACGCCCGAGGCGCTGCTGGCGCGTCGGCTTTCCGTGCTGATCCTGGCGGATCGCGAATTGGCGGACCCCAAGGAACGCGAAGCACTCGATGCCTGGGTGCGCCAGGGCGGCACGCTGATCCGCTTCGCCGGGCCTCGGCTGGCGGCCAAGCAGGATACGCTGCTGCCGGTGCCCTTGCGCGCCGGCGAGCGCCAATTGGGCGGCATGCTGACCTGGGAAAAGCCGCAAACCCTGGCCCCCTTCCCCGATCACTCGCCCTTTGCCGGGCTGATCCCGCCCGCCGAGGTCACCATTGAGCGCCAGGTGCTGGCCGAGCCATCGCCCCGTTTGGCTGAACGGAGTTGGGCAAGACTGGCCGATGGCACACCCTTGGTGACGGCGGAAGCCCGCGGCGCCGGGCGGATTGTGCTGTTTCATGTGACGGCGCAGGCAGAATGGTCCAACCTGCCGCTTTCCGGGCTTTTCGTGGATATGCTGCGCCGGCTGGTTTCCCTTTCCGCCGGCGTTGCGGCGGGTGAGGCGGATCAGCCCTTGGCGCCGCTCGAAACCCTGGATGGTTTTGGTCGGCTTGCTGCGCCGCCCGCCGGTGCCGCCCCCATCGCCGCCCGCGCCTTGGATGAGGCCCGTGCCTCACCGCGCCACCCGCCCGGCTGGTATGGCCCCGCCGGCGCCGCTGGGGAGGCCGCCTATCGCCGCGCGCTCAATCTCTCATCCCATCTGCCGGCGCCGCAATTGATCGGCGCGCCGCCGGCCTCGGCCCGGCTGGAAACGCTGGGGGGTGAAGCGGGAGAGCGTGATTTGGGGCCATGGCTTTTGGCGGGGGCATTCGCATTGTTTCTGGTGGAGTTGATCGCGGCGCTTGGCCTGCGTGGACTGTGGCGACCACGGCGCTTCGCGCTGCCCGCGCTGTTGCTGTTCGCGCTGGCGCCGTGGCAGGTGAACGCGCAGGGCGTTGATGGCAGCGCCGCACTCACGACACGCCTTGCCTATATCCAAACCGGCGATGCGGCGGTGGATGAAACGTCGCGCAGCGGGCTTGCGGGGCTGTCTGATTTCGTCAATCGCCGCACCGCGGCAGCGCTGGCCGAACCGCATGGCGTGACGCCCGGGCAGGATGATCTTTCCTTCTACCCGCTGCTTTATTGGCCGATCCTGCCCGATGCGCCTGCACCCAATGCAACAGCAGTGGCGGCGCTGAATGATTTCATGCGCCAGGGCGGCATTATCCTGATGGATACGCGCGATCAGGGCTCGGGTGAGGGCATGTCACCAGGGGCGCGCGCAGCGCTCAGGCGCGTGACGCGGGATTTGGCGATACCGCCGCTGATCCCGGTGCCGGAAGACCATGTGCTGAACCGCGCCTTTTACTTGCTGAATGAATTGCCGGGGCGTTTTGCTGGCGGGCAGGTGTGGGTGGCGCGCGATCAGGACCGCGCCAATGATAGCGTGAGCCCGGTGATTCTGGGCGGGCATGATTGGGCGGCGGCCTGGGCGATGGACCGCAATGGCCAGCACCCGCATGCGACGATCCCCGGCGGGGTGCGGCAGCGTTTGCTGGCCTATCGTTTCGGCACCAATCTGGTGATGTATGCGCTGACCGGGAACTACAAGGGCGATCAGGTGCATGTGCCGGCGATATTGGAGCGGTTGGGGAATTGAGGGGCACGCGTTTCAGCGCCCCCCGCCATCAGCGTTAGTCTCTGCTATTTCGAGATGCTTACGATCGCCGAAGGCGGGCGCGAGCCCGAATAGGCGACGCCGCTCAGAGCAGATCGCGTTCAGATGGAAAATCTGAACGCGTGAAGATGCTCGAAAAACAATGACGTAAAGCGTGTTGCGTGAACCCATGCGAACGCAACACGCTCTATGCGGCGAAGCCAAGCGCGCGGAGGCGCGCGCCGGCGTTTGAGGGCGGATCGGTCACGATCCGCACAATGATCAACGAATAGGCGGCGCGTACATCAGGCCGCCACGCGTCCATAAGTCGTTCAAGCCACGCGGCAGGTTGATGGGTGAATCCTTGCCAAGGTTACGGTCAAAAATTTCACCATAATTCCCGACCGCCTTGATGGCGTTATAGGCCCAGCGCCGATCAATCCCCATCAACGGCCCGTGATCACCCGAAACACCGAGCAAGCGGCGAATGGAAGGGTTGGGGCTAGTCAGCATCTGATCCACATTGGCTTGGGTGACGCCCAATTCCTCAGCCTCGATCAGCGCAAAAACCGTCCAGCGCACGATATCGAAGAACTGATCATCGCCATGGCGGACCGCCGGCGCCAAGGGTTCCTTTGAGATGATATCGGGCAGCACGACATGTTCGGCTGGGTTGCGGAGCGCGCTGCGAATACCGGCAAGCTGGGAGGCATCGGTGGAAAACGCATCGCAGCGCCCGTTGTTGTAGGCGTTGCGCGTTTCCTCATTCTGTTCAAACACCAGGGGCTGGATGCGCGTATTGGTGCTGCGCGCCCAATCGGCAAGGTTCAATTCATTGGTGGTGCCGGCGGTGACACAAATCGTGGCGCCCGCCAGATCAGCGGCACGCTTGGCGCCCGTGGCAACCCGCACCATGAAGCCCTGACCATCATAGAAATTGACGGCGGTGAAATTGAGCCCATTCGCGGTATCGCGCGTATGCGACCAGGTGGTGGTGCGCGACAGCATATCCACCTGCCCCGATTGCAAGGCGGGCAAGCGCGCCTGGGAAGACAGAACCACCCAGCGCACCTTATTGGCATCACCCAGAATGGCGGCGGCGACCGCGCGGCAGGTATCGGCATCAAGCCCGCGATTGACGCCTTGGCTATCAATCACGCCAAAGCCAGGCGCGCCCGGATGCGCGCCGCAAATCAGCGCATCGCGCGCGCGGATGGCGGCGACAGTCGGGCCTTGTTGGACCGGTTGCGCGAAGGCCGGCAGCGCGGCGAGCAGGCCGGCGGCGAGCAGAAATTTGGCTTTCATGGGTGATCCTCCAAGATTGGTTATGTTGACGCAGGCACGGGCTTGCTAAGGCGCTGCCACAGGGCAACGCCACACAGCACCCCAAGCGCCAGCAATAGACGCTGCGTATCGGGCAGCAGATGCAAAAAGGCCGCCGCGAGGCCAACAAGGCCCATGGCCCAGCGCAAGACCCAGCCCATGGGGCGCAACAAATACCCCGCATAGGCTGATGTGATCAGTGTCAGTGCTGAGAGCTGAATCAGTGTCGCGGTCGCGATATCAAAAAAACTGCCGCGCAGCATGA
>JADCFR010000309.1 GCA_020249415.1 Roseomonas sp.
TCGGTCGGGAAATTGCTGAAACACCCGGCTTCCGCGCGGCGGTTCCTGAATCATGGCGCGGCATTCACGCTGGGTACGCGCTTCCGTCAGCCGGAATTGGCCAAGACATTGCGCGCCATTGCGGCGCGTGGCGCGGCGGCTTTCTATCAGGGCGAAGTGGCCGCCGATATTGTGGCAACTTTGCGCGAAGCGGGCGGCCTGCACACGGAAGAAGATTTCGCCAATGGCCAGAATGTCGCGGAATTCGTCACCCCCATTTCGATCCCCTGGCGCGGGATGGAGGTGTATCAATGCCCGCCCAATGGGTCTGGCCTGCATGCGCTGCAAATCCTGGGCACGCTTGCCCATCTGCCCACGCCGGAAGGCGGGCCGCTTTCGGCTACGCGGCTGCATCGGCATATCGAAGCTGCGCGCATGGCCTATCGGGACCGCGATGCCTTCCTTGCTGATCCCGCGCAAGTGAATGTGCCGGTCGAAAAGCTTTTGAACGCGGATTACCTGAAGCGGCTCGCGGGCCTCATCCGTGATGATGCGGCGCTGCCGGAATTGCCCGCAGCCGGTGAGAATGATCTGAACAAGCACAAGGACACCGTTTATCTCTGCGTGGTGGATAAGGATGGCAATGCGTGTTCCTTCATCAATTCGCTGTTTGAAGGCTTCGGTTCCGGCATCCTTGCGGAAAAATCCGGCGTCATGCTGCAGAATCGCGGTTTTGGCTTCCGCTTGCAGGAAGGTCATCCGAATTGCATCGCACCCAATAAGCGCCCGCTGCATACCATCATCCCCGGCATGGTGATGAAGAATGGCCGCGCCATCATGCCCTATGGCGTGATGGGTGGGCGCTATCAACCGACAGGGCATAGCTACTTCCTGACGAATTACTTTGAATTCGGTCTGGATGTGCAGGAAGCGATCGATCTGCCCCGCCTGATGCCGCAGGATGGCAAGGTGCAGGTGGAACGCGGCTTCAGCGGTGCGGTGATTGATCAACTGAATCGCCTTGGTCATGTCTGCGAAGGCATCGACAAGCCGCATGGCGGCGGTCAGGCGATTTTCATTGACCATGAAAAGGGCTGCCTGGTGGGTGGTTCTGACCCGCGCAAGGATGGCTGCGCGATGGGTTACTGATCAGCCGCGCCATTTCAAGAAAAAACCAAGGAAACGCCAATGACCGAACCCTGTGACCTGACCGCGATTGCAGCGCGCCGCCTGATCGGGCGGCGCAAGCTTTCCCCCGTTGAATTGCTGGAAAGCTGCCTGAAGCGCATCGGTGAGGTGAACCACGCGGTAAATGCCGTGGTGGCCTTGGATGAAACGCGCGCCTGCGCCGCCGCCAAGGAAGCCGAAGCCGCCGTGATGCGCGGCGATGAATTGGGCCCGCTGCATGGCCTGCCCATCGGCATCAAGGATCTGGAGGAAACCGAGGGGCTGCGCACCACCTATGGCAGCCCGATCTTCCGCGATTTCGTGCCCGATGCGGATTGCGGCATGGTCGCCAATCTGCGCGCCAATGGCGCCGTCATCACAGGCAAGACCAATACGCCGGAATTCGGCGCGGGTGCGAATACACGCAACGCCGTTTATGGCGTAACCGGCAATCCCTTTGATCCGATGAAATCCGCCGCCGGGTCTTCGGGTGGTTCGGGTGTTGCCTTGGCCACCAATATGTTCCCGATCTGCTCGGGCTCTGACACCGGCGGTTCCTTGCGCAACCCGGCCGCCTTTAATGGCATTGTCGGCTATCGGCCATCGCCTGGTCTGGTGCCTTCCGAAAAACGCGCCCATGGCTGGTCCGGCCTGCCGGTGCTGGGCCCCATGGCGCGCAATGTGGCCGATGTTTGCCTATTGCTGTCGGCCATGGCGTCTGATGATGCGCGCGATCCACTCGCCTACACGCTCCATGATGGCTATGTGCGCGAAGAACCGAGCCTGTATTTCCCCGTGCCGCGTTATGACCTCGCCAGCCTGCGTTTGGCCTTCAGCCCGGATTTCGGCCAGGCGCCGACCGAAAAACATATCCGCGACATCTTCGCCGATCGCGCCGGCGCCATTGCGCCCATGTTCGGCGCGGCGGAGGCGGCACACCCGGATTGTGCGGGCGGTGATGAGGCGTTTGAGGTGCTGCGGGCGGCGGGCTTCCTGACATCGCATTTGGAAAAATGCCGCACGCGCCCTCAGGATGTCGGGCCCAATGTGCGCGCCAATGTCGAGGAAGGGCTGCGCTATAGCCTGGATGATTACGCCCGCGCGGCGGCAGCGCAGACCAAGATGTATCGCGCTTGGCAAGGCTTTTTCGCTGCGCATGATGTGCTGATCACGCCAGCGATCACGATCTCGCCCCGGCCCTGGAAGGAACTCTTTCCGGCGGAAATTGATGGCAAGCCAACCCGGACCTACTTCCACTGGCTCGCGCTGGCCTATTACCCGACGCTCTGCGGCCATCCGGCGATTTCGATCCCCATGGGGCTGGACCGGAACGGCATGCCCTTCGGCTTGCAGGTGGTCGGGCCGCGCGGGGGGGATCGGCTGGTGCTTGGTGTCGCGGCGGCGATTGAGGAAGCTTTTGCCGGCGATGCGGCTCGCTGCCGCCCCGTGCCGGATTTGGCCAAGCTGAAGGCGGCCAAGCCAGTGAAGGAGATGCCGGGCGCGGTGGGGTGGGACTGAGCATAGGGCCTTTTCCCCTGCCCCACGCCATTTCCGCCCCACCATGCGGCCCTTGCTGATCGGATCGGAGATCTATCGCGGTTCCACCTATGGGCCGAAGCATCCGCTGGCGATTCCCCGGGTTTCCACCACGCTTGACCTGATCCGTGCGCTGGGCTGGGTGGCACCTGATCAGTACATTGAAAGCCCGCGTGCCACGCCGGAAGAATTGCAACGCTTCCATCATGCCGATTACATCGCGGCCCTGATGCGTGCTGAGGAAACCCAAAGCGTCAGCGCCGAGGATCGTGCGCGGTTTCGCATCGGTGCCGATGGCAACCCGGTTTATCGCGAGGTGTTCCGCCGCCCCGCCACCAGCGCGGGCGGTGTGCTGCTGGCGGCGAGGCTCACGGACTCGGGCGGCGTTGTGCATGTGCCAGGGGGCGGCACGCATCATGGTCAGCCGGATCGCGCTTCAGGGTTTTGTTATGTGAATGATGCGGTGCTGGGCTTGCTCGCCTGGCGCGATCAGGGGCTGTCGCCGCTGCTTTATGTGGATATTGACGCGCATCACGGCGATGGCGTGCAGGATGCCTTTCATGATGACCCGCATGTTGTCACGCTTTCGGTGCATGAGGATGGGCGCTGGCCCTTCACCGGTGGCTTGGGTGACAAGGCCGGCGGGCATGCGGCGAATATCCCGGTGCCGGCCGGCTTCAATGACAGTGAAATGGCCTGGGTGCTGCATGAAGCCATCCTACCCATCGCGCGGCGCCTGAAGCCTGCCGCCATCATGCTGCAATGCGGGGCCGATGCGCTGGAAGAAGACCCGTTATCGCGCCTCGCCCTTTCCAATAACGCGCATCGCGCCGTGGTGGGCGCGCTGATGGGCCTCGCGCCCCGGCTCATCGTATTGGGCGGCGGCGGCTATAATCCCTGGAGCGTGGCGCGCTGCTGGGCCGGGGTTTGGGGCGCGCTGAATGGCCATACCCTGCCCGAACGCCTGCCCGATGCGGCGGAGGCGGTTCTGCGGACCCTGAGCTACCATCGCGCTGCCGGGCGCAACCCGCCCGAGCATTGGTTCACCACCCTCGCCGATTCACCCCGCCCCGGCGTGGTGCGCGCCATGGTGCGCCGTGCGGCGGCAGCGGCGCTTGAGGCACTTCCCGATCCCATGCCATGAGGCCCCCTATGCAAAGACGTTCCCTGCTAGCGCTTGCCGCCCTGCTCCCCCTCGCCGCTGTCGCGCAGCCGGGGGTGGATCGCCCCCAGCCGCGCCTGCCAACCGAGCCCCTGGTGTTCGAGACCCGCGATGGGCGCCGGCTTGCCTTCACGGTGGAAATGGCGGTGCAGCCGGAACAGCAGATGGTCGGCCTGATGTTCCGCCCGGAGGTGAAGCCGGATGAGGGGATGCTGTTCGATTGGGGGAGCCCACGCGAAAGTTCCATGTGGATGCGCAACACCATCACATCGCTTGATATGGTGTTCATCGCCGCCGATGGGCGCGTGCATCGCATTGCGGAACGCACCGTGCCCTATTCACTCGCCAGTATTTCGAGCAATGGCCCGGTGCGCGCCACACTTGAATTGGCCGCCGGCACGGCAGAGCGGCTCAATATCCGGGTGGGCGACCGCGTACTGCATCGGATTTTCGGCACCGCGCCGTAATACAAGGCTTGCCCCGCGCCGCTACTGCCCATAGGGTGCGCCGCGTTCGGGGCGTGGCGCAGCCTGGCTAGCGCGCCTGTTTTGGGTACAGGAGGTCGGAGGTTCGAATCCTCTCGCCCCGACCAGATTTTGAGCGACGTGACCCGGTTTCGCGGATCACGCCGGCTTGTGGCTAGACCACTTGGACTTATGCCCGGCGGATATTCCAGAAGAGCGGCGGCTGGCCCTTCAACATGCCGGTCAGGTTCCGACGATAGGCGGTGGGCTGGTAATACATGCCCGTCGGCACATAGGGCACCTCATCAAAGGCGATGCGCTGCATCTCCCGCCCCGCCGCCGCTTCCGCCGCTGCATCAGGCGCATTGAACCAGGCATCACGCTGCGCTTCCAGCGCCGGAATGGTCGGCCAGCCCGGCCAGGCATTTTCGCCATGGCCGCGGATGGAGGCGTGGCTCGCCGGGTTCCAATGGTCAATCCCGGACCAGAAGGTGAAGAAGCCGGACCAACCGCCCTGTTCCAGCGGGTTGCGGCTGGCGCGGCGGGCGACCAGCGTGACCCAATCCGTGCTGACCAGATCCACATTGAAGCCCATGCGGGTGAACAAATCAGCGCCGACAAGGGTGGCGGCGTTGATCGAAGCAAGGTCCGTCGCGTTCAGCAGCACCAGGCGCTGGCCCATCGCGCCCGCGGCCTGTAGTTCGGCACGCGCGGCTTGGATGTTCTTGCGCAGGCGATCCATGCCGATAGTGCTGGCCATCGGGCTTTCGGGGGCGAAATAGCCAATGCCTTCGCGGCGCAAATCCGCGCGGCCTTCAACGCCCGCAGTGCCGATCACCGCGGTCATGAAGTCAATCTGATTGATGGCGGTCAGCACAGCGCGGCGCACGGCCGGGTTGTTGAAGGGCGCTGCGGTATGATTGGGGCGGAAAATACCGATCAGCCCGGTGTCATTGATGATGTCCACACGGATATTGCGCGCCGCCGCA
>JADCFR010000031.1 GCA_020249415.1 Roseomonas sp.
AATTCCGCTTCCGAGAAGCCGGCTTCGCGCATCATCTGCTGCAGCGGAATACGCGCGCCATCCGGGCGCGGCGCACGGCCAGTGGCCGCGACGAAATCCCAATAGATGCGGTGATAATCCACCGGGCGCGGCTTTTCGCCATTGCGAATCGCGATCACGGACAGGAATTGTTCTTCCCATTTCGGATCGCCTGTCACCACATATGTACGCGCATTGCGCGTGATGTCATCCGATGACTGGCGCAATTCATCCGCCAGGCGATAGGATAGATGCTGGTTTTGGTAGGCATTACGTGCAGCGCTGAAGGCATCCTGCATCATCAGGAAGGACAGCAGCGCAAGGCCCGAGGCTGCCGCCAGGGCAAGGCTCATGACAATGGCCAAAGGCCGAATTCGTAACATTTGGGTCTCCTGATCCCCGTAGCGTTTCTAAAAGCCATTTCTTCGTTCCAAGAGCGCGGGCGGGTGCGGTAATTCGCGATCACCAATGAATTGGGATCACGACGCACCTGTCTGCCTCGGAACGAGGAGGATGACGGATGCATAGTAAGCGGGCTTGATGAAGAAGCTTTGAAGGCAAGCGTAAAAATCTGTTAATGAATACTATTTTCGGAATGCCGATCAAAAAGGCAGCGTAAAAGTTTTCTTAAAAATGCCGAGCCTATGTCACGCGCCTGATTGAAAAATACGCACTCTTCCTCATGGCCTATTCAGGAATTTCGCCTAGCATCATGGCTTCTTCCTTGATCATGCTGGTACGGAAAATCCGATGGCCTCCATCACCCAAGCGCCTTCCCACAAACACTCTCTCTTGGGGCTTGGCCTTGTTGCCGGGCTGACCGCGCTTGGCACCGCAGGCATCATGCATGGCCTGCCGCAAACCCTGCCGCCGTTGCCCGCCGATCCGCGCCTGCCCATGCTTGCGCGCAGCCTTGATATCGCCGAACATGCCACGCAACTTTCCGGCGCGGTGCCGCCCATGTTGCTGGCGCGATCAGATGTGGAATTGGCCGAAGCCGGGCGCCGCGCACGGCAAGCGGAAGATCGTTTGAATGCCTTGCTGCGCGGCAATGCGCAAATTCCCGCTTCCATCCAGGCAACCAGCACTACCCTTGCCACGGCGCTCCGCCAGCTTGGCACTGCGCTGGAAGCCGAACAAAAGGCGCGGCAGGAAGCGGCGCGCCACATTGCGGCGCTTGGCGCGGCGCATCGCGGCTTTCGCGCTGCCCTGCTGCCCGCCATTGATGAAGTGGGCCAGGAAATCAGCCGCGCCATGAATGCGCCAACGGCTGCGCGCGGTCAGGCACCCCGGCCGCGCGGCTTGCTCGCCAATCATGAAATCCCCCGTCAGGCGGCGCTGCTCAGTGCCCGCGGCGCGGCGGAAGAACTTTTCGGCATCGCCAATCGCCTCGGTTCAGCCAGCGATGATGCGGCGCATCAGGCGCTGATCACAGCGCAGAATGCCGCCCTAGCCACGCTGCGCGCTGCCATGGTCGCGCTTGGGGATGGGCCGCGTTATCAGCCGCTCCGTGAAGCTGCCACTGCGCTGCAACGGGCGCATGAGGCGTTGGAAGCACCCTCTGCCCGCCGGGCGCGCGAAGTGGCCTCCGGCCAGGATGTCGCCGCCGCTGCCGCGCGGCTGATGGAAGCCGGATCACGCTTTCAGGCAAGTATCGGCCCTGCGCTCAGTGCAGCCGCTGAGGAAGCCAAGCGCGCCCGCCCAGCCCAGCCACAGCACTTGCCGGCGCAGATGCTGCCCATCGCCTGTGGCGCCCTGGCGCTTGTTTTGGCCACGCTCATCGCGTTTTTCACCCGCCGAGGCATGGCCCCAGGCGCTTCGGAAAAGCGCCCCGATACCGGCATTCTCGCCGCGCTGCGCGCGGATCTGACGCGTGCGGAGACCGCGCGAGATCAGGCCCAGGCGGAACTTCTTCGCCTGCAATCCGATCATGTGGCGCTGCGCGCGGAAGTGAACCGCGTGCTGGATGCGCAAATCACACCGCGCTTGCAAAGCCTGGCACAGGATGCGGCCAAAAGCCGCGCCACACTGGCCGCGCTGACAGAAGCGCAACTATCGGCTGAGCAAGCCACCACCGGCATCGGCGCCAGCGCCGACCGCGCGCGGGCGGAAACCGGCAAACTCGCCGCAGCGGCGGAGGAATTGACCGCGACTGTCGCCTCCGTTTCCGAACAAATTCGCGCCTCGGCCAGCATCGCCGCACAGGCGGTCACCGATGCTGGCCGTACCGATGCCATTGTGCGGGGCCTATCCGGTGCGGCAGAGAAGATTGGCGATGTGGTGAAGCTGATCACCGCCATTGCCGGCCAGACCAATCTTCTCGCGCTGAATGCCACCATCGAAGCGGCGCGCGCGGGTCAAGCCGGCAAGGGCTTCGCCGTGGTGGCGTCCGAGGTGAAGGCCCTGGCCACGCAGACTGCCAAGGCGACTGAGGAGATTTCACGCCAGGTGCAGGAAATCCGCAGCACCTCAACCGAAGCAGTGGGCGCCATTCAAGGCATTGCCGAGGTTGTGCAGCGCATTGATGGCATCGCCGCCGAGGCCGCGCGCGCCATTGAACAACAGGGCGCGGCTACGCGGGAAATTGCCCAGGGTATCGCTGCGGCAGCCGAGGGCACCACGGCGGTGGCCGGTGCCATCGCCAAGGTGCAGGGCGGCATGGAGGCCGTTGGTGTGCCGGTGGCGGCGCTCGACACCCAGGCCCAGGCGATGGCGCGGCAAAGCGCGGCGCTGCAACAGGACATCGCCTCCCTGACGGCCCGGCTCAGGGCGGCCTAAGGCAGGCCAGCGCGGCGCTTGTCGCAGGGCAGGGGGCGCGATAGACCCTGCGCCATGTCGCATAACAGTTTCGGCCATCTTTTCCGTGTCACCACCTGGGGCGAAAGCCATGGGCCGGCGATTGGCTGCGTGGTGGATGGCGCGCCGCCGCGCCTGGCGCTTTCGGAAGCTGATATCCAGCCCTTTCTGGATCGACGCCGTCCGGGGCAATCCAAATTCGTCACGCAACGCCAGGAAGCGGATCAGGTGCGGATCCTCTCGGGCGTGTTTGAAGGCCAGACCACCGGCACACCCATTGCGCTGATGATCGAAAACACCGACCAGCGCAGCAAGGATTATGGGGAGATCAAGGATCGCTTTCGCCCCGGCCATGCCGATATCGCTTATGAATTGAAATACGGCATTCGCGATTATCGTGGCGGCGGGCGTTCCAGCGCGCGCGAGACCGCGATGCGCGTTGCCGCCGGTGCCATTGCGCGCAAGCTGCTGGGCGATGGCGTGCGGATCAGGGGCGCGCTGGTTGCGATGGGCGGCGATACGGTGGACCGCGCCCATTGGGATTGGTCGGCGGTCGAGGAAAATGATTTTTTTTGCCCGGACCGCGCCGCCGCGGCGCGCTGGGAAGAACAATTGCTCGCGCTGCGCAAATCCGGCAATTCAGTGGGCGCGGTGATCGAGATTGTGGCCGAAGGCGTGCCCCCCGGCCTGGGGGCGCC
>JADCFR010000310.1 GCA_020249415.1 Roseomonas sp.
ATTGCGACACTGGCCGAGAAAACCGCGAGCATGGGCAAGGTGCTGGTGCAGCGCCTGCCGGCCTATCCCGCCTATCTGCGTAAGCCGCGCGATTGGTTTGCGCCACGGATTGCAACCGCATTGCTGCGGGCGAGTGATGCTGCCGGCTTCGCGCGCGGCGATGATTGGTCCCCTGGCGCGCTGACGCCGCCGCGCCTTGCGGCACCGTTGCTGGCTGCGACTGACGCAGGGCTCGCCGGCTTGGTGGAACGCGCCGCGCAAGGCGAAAGGCTGGATGCGCCCGCCATTGAAACGCTGTTTGCCGCGCGGGATGCGGATCAGGCGCATGTCATGGCGGCGGCTGATCGGCTGCGCCAGGCAGCTGCGGGTGACACCGTGCGCTATGTCGTCAATCGCAACATCAATTACACGAATATCTGTAGCTATCGTTGCAGCTTTTGCGCCTTCAGCAAGGGCAAGACGCATGAAGCCTTGCGTGGCCCGGCCTATGATCTCGATCACGCGGAGATTACGCGACGCGCCAAGGAAGCCTGGGCGCGCGGTGCGACGGAAGTCTGCCTGCAAGGTGGCATCCACCCGGATTATACTGGTGCCACCTATGAGGCGATTTGCTGCGCCATCAAGCAGGCCGTACCGGGGATACATATACATGCCTTCTCGGCGCTGGAAATCCACCAAGGTGCGCGCACGCTGGGGCTGTCTTTATCAGCATTTCTGACGCGCTTGCGTGATGCCGGCCTTGGCACTTTGCCCGGCACGGCTGCGGAGATTCTGGATGATGAGATACGCGCCATCATCTGCCCTGATAAGGTGAATACGGAAGAATGGCAGGCAGTAATGCGCGCCGCGCATGGGCTCGGGCTGCGTAGCACCGCCACCATCATGTTCGGCCATGTGGAAGCGCCCTTGCATTGGGCGCGACATTTGCTGGTGCTGCGCGATTTGCAGGCGGAAACCGGCGGCTTCACTGAATTCGTGCCGCTGCCTTTCGTGCATATGGAAGCGCCGATGTATCTGCGCGGCCTGGCGCGCCGTGGCCCGAGTTTCCGAGAGGCATTGCTGATGCATAGCGTTGCCCGCTTGGTGCTTCATCCGCATTTCATAAACATCCAGACAAGCTGGGTGAAGATGGGACCCGAAGGTGCGGCCATGGCCTTACAGGCCGGCGCTAATGATCTGGGCGGCACGCTGATGAATGAAAGCATCAGCCGCGCCGCCGGCACGGAACATGGCCAGGAATTCCCGCCCGAGGCGATGGAGCGCCTGATCCTTTCCATCGGGCGCCAGCCGATGCAGCGCAGCACGACCTATGGCGCCGTTGCGCGCGAACGCGAAGATGCTTCGCGGTGTGCCGCGCCGCTTTTGCCCATGGTGCAGACTGCGCCGCGCAAGCGTGTGTTATTGGCGGGCGATTAAGCCAAGCGGCTGAGAATACCGTTTTGCCTGAGCCATGCCAGGGTTTGCGTGCCCTTGGCTTCTGGAATGCGTGCAAAGCGCGCGATATCGGCGGGATGGTCAATATCCATGGCAATGCCCGGCAGACGCAGGATTTGCGGCGCAATGCCTGCTGTGCGCGCGGCGGCCAGATGCGGGAAATAGCTATCCTCGCCAAAGCGTAGCTTCACCGCATTGGGCGGTGACATCAGAATGGCGTTCGATCCCTGCTCATCATGTGCGGGCGCGATGATGAAGGCGGGTGGGCTGGTCACCGCGGCGATCAGCGCTTCAATCTCCGGCGTTTTCACGGCAGGAACATCGCCGGGTAGTGTCAGAATGGCCGCGACACCTTCCGCCTGTAACACCGATGCCGCAACCGTTACCGCGCCGGTATGCCCTGCCCGCGCGCCTTCCGTGATGATCCGCGCGCCATGCGCCTCCGCCAGCGCATGCGCCCAAGAATCCAGCGTCACCACTGCAATGCCGTCCAGCCCCTGCGCGGCCGATAGAGCCATCAGCACATCGCGCAGCATCACCTGCATTAGCGCCATGCGTTCCGCAGGTGAAAGCAAGGATGCGAGGCGTTGCTTGGCGCTCGCCATTTCCTTCACGGGCAGAATGACCCAGGGCTTCATCTTAGCGTTTCAATCGCCGCCAGCACCTGCCGCGCCAGCGCGGTCTTGTCCGCCAGATCGCGCATCAAGGTTGTGGCATGAAATACGCGCGGCGTGATGCCCGCCGCGTCATCACCATGTTCCATCACGAAGCCATGCAGCAAATCACCATAACGCGCGGCCACAGCGGTAGCACTTGGCGCCTCACCCAGCGCTTCAAACATGCGCGCCGTTGGCCCTTTCACGGCTTGCCCAGCAATGATGGGCGATACCGCCACCACTGGCGCGCCTGATGCCTTGATGGCATCGCGCAATCCCGGTACGGCCAGAATGGGTTCGATGCTGATGAAGGGATTGCTCGGGCAAATCACGATGCCGCGCGGTTTCCTGCGCAGCGCTTCCAATAACGCAGGTTGCGGGCGCGCCTGTTCAACATTGGCGAATTTCACCGCCCGCGCCAAGGGCTCGGCGCGCAACCGCACAAACCAATCCTGAAAATCAAGCCAGCCCTGATCCGTGTGGATTTGCGTGCGCACCGGATCATCACTCATCGGCAGGATGCGTGGGCCAATGCCAAAGCACTGCCGCACATCATCGGTAATCGCCGAAAGTGTTTCGCCGCCGCGCAGCCGATGGCTTCGCAACACATGCAGCGCCAAATCGCGATCACCCAGGCGAAACCAATCCGCCCCGCCAAGCGCCGCGAGGGTTTCCATGAAAGCCCAGCTTTCATCCGCGCGCCCCCAACCAAGCTTGGGATTATCCAGCCCTGCCAGGGTATAGAGCAACGTATCCGTATCGGGACAAATCGTGAGCCCGAAATGTTCGAAATCATCACCGGTATTGGCGATGATCAGCAATTCCTCCGGTGGCAAAACCTGTGCAAGACCAAGTGCCAGCTTCGCCCCACCAATGCCGCCGGAAAGCGCGATGATCACGGGAAAAGATCCTCCTGCGCGGGGCGGATCAATTCGGCGGCGGGATTCACAGCGCCGGACCAGGACAACCCGCGTACCAGCACCGCTGGTTGACCCTCAGCCCCCTGCCCCATCACCAGGCCAGCGGCGGCGGCGATTTCATCGGCGAAACCTGTGATGCTGACCATCAGCGTGCGGTCAAACAAATCCGGCTGGCCGCGTAAATCACGCAGTGCCGGCAGCCCCGCCGCACCGATCGCCACACCAACCGTGCCGCGACGCCAGGCGCGGCCAAAACTATCCGTGATCACCACAGGCAAGCCAAGCCGCGCGGCAAGCGCTGCAGCGCTGCCATCAGGATCACGCGGCAACAACAAGGCATGGCCATCAGCGCCGATATTGGATTGATCAATCCCGGCATTGGCCATCACGAAACCCAGCCGATGCTTGACGATAATCAGGTTGGGCCGCGCACGCACCACGCGTTCTGATTCAGACAGGATCAGCTCGACTAGCCGCGCATCCTTCCCCGTCTGTTCGGCAAGTTCGCGCGCCGCCACTGATGGCTTTACGGAAGCCAGTGCAACGCTCCGCCCCTCCGCCTTGCTCACAATTTTTTGCGCAACCGCCAGCACATCGCCCTGTTGTGGCCTAAGGCCAGCGCGCGCCATGGCAGCAGAAAGCAAACCCGCAAGATCATCGCCCACCTGCACCATCGGCAGTTCAGGCAGCGCAAAAAGCTGCAGCGCGGCCTTCAAGCGAAGCGGCGGCGCAGCAGTGGCAGCACCTGCTCCCCATAGAGCCGCAAGAACCGCGCCTGATCCGGCCCTGGCGCATGGAATACCAAATGCCGGAAGCCGAGGCCGACGTAGTAGCCGATACGCTCCACATGCTCCTCCGGATCAGTGGAGACAATCCAACGGCTCGCCGCACGTTCCAGCGGCAGCGCATCGGCCAGGCGCTCCATCTGCATTGGGTCTTCCACCGACATTTTTTCTTCCGAGGAAAGCGCCAGCGCCGCCCAATGGCGCGTATCTTCCAAGGCGCGCCGCCTGTCCGTGTCGAAGGAAACTTTCACCTCGATCATGCGATCATAAGCAGGTTTCGGAGCCGCTGCGGCTTCCAACCCCGCCACCACATTCGGCAACAGGGTTTCTGTGTAAAGCTCTGGCTTCTTGCCGCTGGTGCAGATAAATCCATCGCCCGCACGCCCGGCATATTTCGCAACCATCGCGCCGGCAGCGGCAACATAAATCGGCACGGGTGACGCGGGCCGATCATAAATGGTGGCGTGTTCGGTTCGGTAATATTGTCCTTCAAAGCTCACGCGATCTTCGGTCCAAAGCTTGCGCATCAATTGCACGGCTTCACGCATGCGGGCGAAGCGTTCCTTGAATTCCGGCCAGGGCTGACCGGTGGAAGGCACCTCATTCAACCCTTCGCCCGTACCGATGCCCAGAATGACGCGGCCCGGAAACATCGCGCCCAAAGTGCCAAAGGCCTGCGCCACAATGGAAGGATGGTAGCGAAAGGTGGGTGTCAGCACGCTGGTGCCCATGACAAGTCGCTGCGTGCGCGCGCCAAGCGCACCAAGCCATACCAGCGAATTCGGCGCATGGCCGCCCGTGTGTTTCCAAGGCTGGAAATGGTCTGAGATGAAGCAGCTATCGAAGCCCATCTCCTCAGCCAATACGCCAAATTCCAGCAATTGCGCCGGCGCAAATTGTTCGGCGGATGCCTTATAGCCAAGCTTCAACATGGCCATCACGTATCCGCCAGCGCAGCGAGCATCGCATCCCGATGCGCGGTATCGCCATCATCCGTCACTGGCTGGATGCAAACATGTGTGGCGCCCGCGGTGAAATGCGCGCGGAGCCCGGCCTTCACCGTTGTGGCATCACCATGCAGCACCATGGCATCAATAAAGCGATCACTGCCACCATTGGCGAGCTCTGCTTCGCTAAAACCAAGCCGTAGCCAATTATTCACGTAATTCGGCAGCACCATGTAGCGGGAGAGTTCGCGCCGCCCGAGGGCACGCGCGCGCACCGGATCGGTTTCAATGCAAACCTTCTGTTCCACCGCCAGCACCTTGCCCGGCCCAAGAATGGCCGCGGCTTGGGTAGTATGTTCCGGTGTTACGTTGTAAGGCACAGCGCCATCGGCTGCGCCGCCAGAAAGCGCGAGCATTTTCGGCCCTAGCGCGGCCAGCAGCACCGGCCCTTCCAGCGTATCGCCGCCCGCCTTGCGCAGCCCATCCAGATAGCCGCGCATGGCGGGGATGGGTTTTTCGTAGCGATGCCCGCGCAAGCCTTCCACCATTGGGATATGGCTGACGCCAAGCCCAAGCGCGAAACGCCCGCAGTGCAGGGCGTTCAGCGTCGCCAGGCCGCGGCGCGCGGTGAAGGCATCGCGCGCGTAAATATTCGCAATCGAACTGCCGACAATAAGCTTCTGGCTATTTGCCAGCAGAAAACCGGCAAGCGCCATGGATTCATAACCGCGTGATTCCGGATACCAGAAGCTGCCATAGCCCAGGTCTTCCACGCGGTTCAGCAGTGCGCGCAAGGCCGCCGCATCCAGCCGATCTGTGGAACACCAAACGCCCAAACGCCCGAATTGCATGATAGACTTCCTTTCCCCGTAACGCGGGCTAGCCGTAGGTTTCATCAAGCGCCTGAAAGCGCGGCAGATCAACCAGGGCGCTGAATTCCGCATAGCTCATCATGGCACCCGCTGCCTTGGCCGGCGTGCCATCGCGCTTCAACACGGCCAGCGCATCAGCCACCGCACGCGCGGCGGAAAACAGTGCGGTCATTGCGTAGAACACGACAGCAAAACCCATCTGTTCCAGATCACGCATGGTAAGTGCCGTGGTTTCATTGCCATCCACAATGCTGACAACCTTGGGACCCGGCACCTGCCGCGCCACAATCTCAACCTCGACAATTTTCTTGAGGCCATCAACGAATACCAGATCAACCCCGGCATCCTGATACATCAGCGCGCGGCGCACGGCTTCTTCCGGGCCAATCGCCGGCATCGCATCTGTCCGCCCAATAATCAGCGGTCCCTGCGCAGGGCGGGACGCGATGGCACATTGTAGGCGCCGGACATTTTCTTCCGCCGGGATCAGCCTGATCCCGGCCAATTGCCCGCAGCGCTTTGGCGCCACCTGGTCTTCCAGATGGATCGCGGCGACACCGGCCTGCGCATATTCTTCAATCATGCGCGCGATATTGGCCGGCCCGCCATAGCCGGTATCTGCATCGGCAATGATCGGAATGCTTACCGCGCGCGCCATATCCCGCGCATGGGTGGTCATTTCCGTCTGCGTCAGCAAGCCAATATCGGGC
>JADCFR010000311.1 GCA_020249415.1 Roseomonas sp.
GCGATTGATGGCGCCACAAGCTGGCAGCGGCTGCGCTATGTGACCCTGCCAATGATGGCGAATATCATTTCGATCACCGTGCTGTTCAGCCTGATCGTCACCTTTGCCAATTACGATATTGTGCGCGTGCTGACGAATGGCGGGCCGCGTGACCTGACGCATGTTTTTGCGTCCTACGCGTTCCAGGTTGGGATCCTATCCGGCAATATCCCGCGCGGTGCAGCGGTGAGCCTATTCATGTTCCCGATCCTTGCCATTTGCGCCTTCTTCGTGCTGCGTGGCGTCACCCGTCGCAATAAGGAGCAGATGTAATGTCCGCGACCGTGGCAACCAATCGCGATATGCCGAGCCTTTATGGCAAGGCAGGATCGCTCCGTTCGGAACGGCGCTGGGCGCTGATCTGGGCTTATATTTCGCTGATATTTTCAGCGATTATTCTGCTGACGCCGCCGGTCTATATGCTGATCACCAGCCTTAAGACCAGTGCCGAGATTGCCGATCAAAAGGGCAATCCCTGGATTGTTCGCAATCCCACGCTGGAGAATTACTGGGAACTGATCACCAATTCGCTGTTCCAGGGCTTCTTCATCAATAGCGTAATCGTGACCGTCGTGGTTGTGGCCTTGACCATGGTGATTTCCATCCTGGCGGCCTTCGCGCTGGCGCGCATGCGCTTCTGGGGCAGCCAGGTTTTGGCCACCGGCGTCTTCCTGACCTATCTGGTGCCGGATACGCTGCTGTTCATTCCGCTTTATCAGATTGTCGGCGGGCTTGGCTTGCTCAATTCAATCTGGGGGTTGGTGCTGGTCTATCCGACACTGACGGTGCCCTTCTGCACCTGGATCATGATTGGCTATTTCGCTTCCATCCCCAAGGAATTGGATGAGGCTGCGCTGATTGATGGCGCCACCTGGCCGCAAATGCTGCTCAAGATCTTCGTGCCCGTGGCACTGCCTGGCATTATCGCGGCCACGATCTTCGCCTTCACGGTTTCCTGGGCGGCCTTTGTCTATCCAACGGCCTTCATCACCACGCCGGATCAGATGCCACTTACCATCGGTGTTGTGTCGCAGCTGGTGCGCGGGGATGTCTTCGTCTGGGGGCAGATCACGGCAGGCGCCTTGTTGGCCGCGCTACCACCGGTGATCGTCTACGCCTTCCTCATGGATTATTATATCGCTGGCCTGACCGCTGGCGCGACCAAGGGTTGATCGAACATGGCTCAGGTATCGCTTCGCAAAATCGTCAAGGCCTATGAAGGCGGTGTTCAGGCGGTGAAAGGCATTGACCTTGAAATCGCCGATCATGAATTCGTCGTGCTGGTCGGGCCTTCAGGCTGCGGAAAATCCACCACGCTCCGCATGATTGCGGGGCTTGAGGAAATCACCTCAGGCGATATCGCCATTGGCGGTACGGTGGTGAATGACATCCCGCCGCGCGACCGCGACATTGCCATGGTGTTCCAGAATTACGCGCTTTATCCGCATATGAGCGTGTACGACAATATGGCCTTTGGCCTGATGCTGCGGAAATTCCCCAAGGCCGAGATTGATCGCCGCGTGAAGGAAGCCGCGCGCATTCTGGACATTACGCCGCTGCTGGACCGCAAGCCCAAAGCGCTTTCGGGCGGGCAGCGCCAGCGTGTCGCGATGGGCCGCGCCATTGTGCGCGACCCCAAGGTGTTTCTGTTCGATGAACCGCTTTCCAACCTTGATGCCAAGCTGCGCGTGCAGATGCGCACTGAAATCAAGAAGGTGCATCAGACGGTGAATACCACCACGGTCTATGTGACCCATGACCAGGTGGAAGCCATGACCTTGGCAGACCGCGTGGTGGTGATGAATCACGGCATCATTGAGCAGGTCGGCCCGCCGCAGGAATTGTATCATCATCCGGCGACGAAATTCGTGGCCGGCTTCATCGGCAGCCCGGCGATGAATTTCATTCCGGCAAGGCTGGAACAGGCTTCTGGCGCACTGCGCCTGCATTTGCCGCAGGGCATTGCATTGGATGTGCCAGCGGCGCGCACGGCGCGCTATCAGGCGCATGCGGGCAAGGATGTGCTGTTTGGCATCCGCCCCGAGCATCTGACGGATGACAAGCCGACAGATAAATCCAATACCGCGCCTATTACGCTGAAGCCGGAAGTGATCGAGCCTATGGGCATGGAAACGCTCGTGCATTTCAAGCTTGATGGCAGCGAGGTTTCCGCCCGGCTTGATCCTGCGACACCGGCTGCCGTCGGCGCGCCGCTATCGCTGATTGCGCATATGGATCAGATGCATCTGATTGATCCCACCTCTGATAAGGTTCTGTGATGAAACGCCTTGAAGGAAAAACCGCCTGGGTCACCGGGGCGGGGAGCGGCATTGGCCGCGCGATTGCCATTTCATTCGCCGCCGAAGGGGCGAAGGTTGCGCTGACCGGCCGGCGCGTCGCGCCGCTGGAAGAAACCGCGAAGATGATCGGCAGTGGCGCGGTAATTGTGCCGGCTGATTTGACCGATGAAAAGCAGGTCGCCGCCGCGCTTGCCAAGGTTGAATCCACCATCGGCGGGCCGGATATTCTGGTGAATAATGCGGGCGTCAATCTCCCCAAGCGCTATCTGCATCAATTGACGCCTGAGGCCATTCGCAGCCTGGTGGATGGCAACCTCACCGCGCCCTTCTTCACCTCGGTCGCGGTGCTGCCGGGCATGCGGCAGCGTGGCGGCGGGCATATCATCCAAATCGCCTCCATGGCCGGGAAGAATATCTCCTTCCTGTCAGGCCCTGGCTATACGGCGGCGAAGCATGGGTTTGTGGCGCTGTCGCAAAGCATCAATCAGGAAAACGGCATCCATAACATCCGTTCCTGCTGTATTTGCCCGGGCGAGGTTGCGACCGATATCCTGAAGAACCGGCCTGAACCCGTGCCGCAGGAAGATATTGAACGCCTGTTGCAGCCGGAAGACCTCGCCGCCATGGCGCTGTTTGTCGCGACCATGCCGGCACGCGCCAATATCACCGAAATGCTGGTGACGCCGACCTATATGCGCCTGCTGGCGCCGCAGGCGAAGAAAATCGCCGCCATGTAATCGCGCCGCGCCGGGCGATGCTCTCGGCGCGTTTTCCTTTTGCGGAGTTCGAGTGATGGGCAGCACCCCCTATGAGATGATCAATGCCGAAGCGCTGGATGGCCTGGTCGCCAATGTGTTTCAGGCCGCCGGCTGTGATGGCCCGGAGTCCCGGCGCATCAGCCGCCATTTGGTGGATGCGAATCTGGCCGGGCATGACAGCCATGGCGTGGTGCGCGTGCCGCGTTACGTGGAATGGCTGGAAGCGGGCTATGTGCTGAAGGGCCAAACCGCCGATGTGGTGACGGATGGCGGCGCCTTTGCCGTGATTGATGGCAAATGGGGTTTTGGCCAG
The DNA here is from genome assembly GCA_020249415.1 of Roseomonas sp. GTDB lineage: Bacteria > Pseudomonadota > Alphaproteobacteria > Acetobacterales > Acetobacteraceae > Neoroseomonas. Next base: position 3,411 of record JADCFR010000311.1, read on the forward strand.
ACAGTCGCGCCGCAAGCGGTGGATTTTGGGATCAAGCGCGCGGTGGAAAATGGTGTTTGCATCACCGCGCTCCGCAATGCCGGGCATATTGGCCGTGTCGGTGCCTATGCCGAACAGGCGATGGAACAGGGTTTGATTTCGATCCATTTTGTTAATGTCGCGGGTTCGATTCTGGTGGCGCCCTTCGGCGGTGTGGAACGACGCTTTTCGACCAATCCGGTTTCCATTGGTGTGCCCTTGCCGGGCCGGCCCATTCTGCTGGATTTCGCGACATCGCTCGTTGCAGAGGGCAAGGTTCTGGTGGCGTCATCAGGTGGCAAGGCGCTGCCGGAAGGCGCGCTGATTGAAGCGGATGGCCGGCTTTCGACCGACCCGCATACGCTTTACGGGCCTTATGACACGCTCGGCCCGCGCGATGTTTCCAAGGGCACCGGCGCCATTCGGGCCTTTGGCGAACATAAGGGCTCGGGCCTTGCCTTCATATGCGAAATGCTGGCGGGCTGCCTGACGGCGGGTGGCACCAGCGGCCCGGTTTCGGAACGCTCTCGCATTGCCAATGGCATGCTTTCGATTTTCATCTCGCCCAAGCATTTCGGCACCCAGGCCGAGTTTGAACGCATGGGTCTGGCCTATGCGGCCTGGGTTTCGGAAACGCGCCCGGCCAATCCTGAAGCGCCGGTGCTGCTGCCCGGTGAGCCGGAAGCAACACGCCGCGCGGAACGGCTGGCCGATGGTGTGCCGCTGCCGCCCGATACCTGGGCGAATATTCGGCAAACCGCAAAGCGGTTGGGTGTGAATAGCGCGATCTAAGCGCTGAGCAGCGCACCCAAGGCTGCCGCATCCGGCGCTGCATGCAGCGCCTCGATCGCGCGGATCAGGGCCTGCGCGCGATCCTCGGGCAGAATACCGGCGAAACACGCCTTGACCTTCGCGATTTGCGCTGCACGCGGCAGAGGGTTTTCCGGGCTGCCCAAGGCGGCCTCCACGCGCTGGTCCAGTATTTTCCCATCGCGCAAGGTGATTTCCACACGCTGCGGCACCACGGCGTTTTCATCTGTATTGCCATCACCAAGCAAGGCAACCCGCGCCGCCAAAGCATGCGTCGCGGAATCGCGCAGCAAGGCATCGGAAAAATCGCCAAGCCCGACACTACCCGCAAGCAGCGTGCGCGCCACCACATAGGGCAGGCAAAGCCGCGCGTAATTGCCGGTCAGATCAGGCTTGATGGGCCGCCCCACGAGCCGCATCGCGAGCGGCGGCAAATAAAGCCGCACCGATGCCAC
>JADCFR010000312.1 GCA_020249415.1 Roseomonas sp.
AGATCATCCATGGCCTGGATCGCGGCTTCACCTGGGACGGCGATGATCGCGGCATCCGGCACTTCGGGCAGAGCTGCGACGGAAGCAAAGGCCGGCAGCCCCTGCACGGTCGGGCGATTCGGGTTCACGGGCAAAAGCCGGCCCTGGAAACCCTGGCTTTGCATATAGGCAATGGGGCGCCCGCCAATGCGCATGGCGTCATCGGATGCGCCAATCACGGCAACGGAACGCGGGCGGATCATCGCATTTAGAGCATGTGTGCTTCGCATTCGCTCAACACCCATGCTCTAGGTTTTGGTTTGGTCGCATTTTCCGAGTCGCCAAGTGTTTCCACTTGGCTTGAAAATGCTCCAGCGCCGCAAAATCGGCGGTAGTTTTTCCGGCACTCAAGGGGCCGCCTTCGGCGGGCATCGCGTCTTCCTCCTGCAATCGCTTGCAGGGTGGCGCCAGCGGGCGCGGGCGGCAAGGGGTTGTCTTACATGAGCATGACCAGAAGCGCCCCCGCGAGGCCAGCCGCGAGCGAGATCGCGGCAAAGGGGAACCCGAAACGCCCGCCGCCAAGGGTCACGGCATAGGCGGATTTGGCGCAGATATTCACCGCAACCGCCGCAAGCACGGCCTGGGCGGCGAAGGCCAGGCTTATCGTCGCCGGCGCCAGCAACGGCACGGAAAGCGCCACCGCATCCACATCCGCAAGGCCGGTGATGGCCGCGACCGCCAAAACGGCCTCTGGCCCCAGTTTTTCGCCGGCGATTTTGGAAATCAGCGCGACAGCCGCCAGCAGCAGGGCAATTTTCAGCACGGCCGCGAGTTCAAAGGGATTGTCTGGCGCGCTGACCGCCGCACCATCCGCCCCCGCGCGTCGCGCAAGGGTAAAGCCACCAAGCGCCATGATGACGGCAGCGAGGCCAAGCGGCGCAAGCAGGTATTCAGCCACCGCAGGCGCAATGAAGGCGACAATGCCAATGGTGCGCAGGCAGGAAACCGCGCCGGCCATCAGCGCGCCCGCCGCCAGCGCCAAAGCGGCGCCACCCGCCGCCGCCGCGCGCGCATTGGCAAGCGTGACCGCGGTGGAAGACACCAAGCCCCCCGCCGCGCCGCTGAACAGCAGGCCCCGTTCCGGCCCCATCAGCCTGATCGCGAGATAACCAAGGTAGGAAATCGCCGCGAGCAGAATGGCAAAGCGCCAAATCTTCGCCGGGTTCAGCCCGCCCAGCAGGGCAATCGGCTCATCGGGGATCAGCGGCATGACCAGCAAGGTCATGGACAGCAGCACAAGGGCGGATCGCAACTCGGCCCAAGTAATGCGGGTCATCAGCCCATGCAGGCTCTCGCGCGAGGCCAGAATGGCGGTCATGGCAACAGCCGCCGCGCCGGCCACCGCCATATCACCCAGCACCGCGAGCGCACCGAGGCCATAGGTGCCAAGCGCAGCCACCAGACTGGTGGCCGAGACCCTGTTCTCAGCCTCGGCCTCCCGCAGCGCGAAGGGCAATTGCGCGGCAAGCAGCGCGACCAAGCCGAAACCCAGCAGCAGCGCGCCGCCGGACTCGCCCATGGCAGAAGCCAGCACTGCCATGACACCACCGAAAAGCCCGGTCAGCGCAAAGGTCCGCACGCCGGCGGTACGCCTGCCCGGCGCTTCCTGCCTTTCGCGCCAATGCCGTTCCGTGCCTACCAGCAAACCAATGGCAAGCGCAGCGGCCAGGCGGTGGATCAGCTCCTCGGTGCCCATCGCGCCATAAGGCGCCAAGCGGGGCGCTATCGCAAGCGCAAAGCTTGCGCGCCTGGGGCCATCGCGGCCATATGAGGCGGATGTCGCTTTCCTTCTCCCGCGCGGAATTGCAGCGCTATTCCCGCCATATCCTGCTCCGCGAAGTGGGCGCGATCGGCCAGGCCAAGCTCCGCGCCGCGCGCGTGCTGATTGTGGGCGCGGGGGGCTTGGGCTCGCCGCTCGCGCTTTATCTCGCCGCAGCTGGGATCGGGACGCTCGGGCTGGTGGATCACGATGCGCTGGAGCTTTCCAATCTGCAGCGCCAGATCGCGCATACCACCGCGCGGATTGGGGAGAATAAGGCAGCGAGCGTCGCGGAAACACTCAAGGCGCTGAACCCGGAAGTGGCGGTGGATATCCATGCGCGGCGCATGGATGCAAAAGCGGCGCGGGATTTGATCCCGCATTACGATGTGATCTGCGACGGGACGGATAATTTCGAAACCCGCTTCCTGTTGGGTGATGCCTGCCATTTGCTCGGCAAGCCCTTGGTGAGTGCGGCGGTGCTGCGCTTTGAAGGCCAGCTTTCCGTGTTTCATGGCCATGATGGCACCAACCCCTGCCATCGCTGCCTGCATCCGGAACCGCCGCCGCCCGGCCTGGTGCCAAGCTGTTCCGAAGCCGGCGTGCTGGGCGCCGTGACAGGCGTGATGGGCACGCTGCAAGCGACCGAGGTCTTGAAGCTGATTCTTGGCATTGGCGATCCGCTGATCGGCAAGCTGTTGCTTTGGGATGCCTTGGATGCGCGGTTTCGCACCGTGCGGCTGAAGCGCGACCCGGCCTGTGCGCTGTGTGGGCCGGAAGCGGCCATCCGCGATCTTTCCGCCCATGAAAACGCGGCCGCGCCGGCCTGCCGGGCATGAGTGAAAAGCGCCCCCCGCTTGGCATTTTGTTGCTGGATGGCGGGCATGAACGCGCCCATTACGCCCTGGTGATGGCGAGCGGCGCGGCAGCCCTTGGCCGCGATGTGGTGCTTTTTGCCACCAATGGCGGCTGCCGGCTGCTTTTGGCCGATTGCCCGCTGTTGCAGGACCCTCGGGAGGCCCATTTGGCGGCGCGCGGCGTCGCCGGGATTGGGACTTTGCTTGGCGCCATCACTGCCCTTGGCGTGCAGCGCATGGTCTGTGAGGCCGGGCTGAAGGCCGAGGATTTGGCGGACAAGCCCCTCGCGCCCGGCGTTGAACGGGCTGGGGTGGCGAGTTTTCTGGCAGCTGTGGGTTCCGGGCAAATCGTCAGCCTGTGACCCATGGGTGACGGTTCTGCGCGTAGTGGTGCGATTCATGCTGCCCTATCCCCTGCCGAAAAAGCCCCCGCGCACCACTAGCCGTATATTTGGTGGGCCGATTCACGCCGCTGTCGGAGACCGACAG
>JADCFR010000313.1 GCA_020249415.1 Roseomonas sp.
CCGTTAGGCATGGCCGAGCGCCCAGGCTTCATGAAAGCGGCTATGCAGAATCCCGAAATTTGTGTCGTCGTCGCGGGCGATTGCGAAAACGCGGCTATCGGGCAAAACCTGCGCGGCAAGCCAAACGAAAAGCCGATGCTTCGCGACCCGGGGTGTTGCGATATAGCGCGTGAATGGTGCCAAGGCGGCGCGCAAGTCACCGCCGGAACGACCGAGTAGCCACCAATTTTCGCGGCGTTGGCGGTCGCGGTTTTGCTCGCGAAAGGGCTTAACCTCCCGCACCACATGCGCGAAGGGCGCGGCATAAAACGCGGCCGCTGCTTCGCTGAGGCTGGCGAAATCAACAATCCAGGTATCAGAAGAACGCCCGGTGATGTCGGCTGTGTTCATGATGGGCCGCACAACATCGGTATTGGGTTTGCCATTGGCATTCAGCGGTGCGGTAAGCCAGCCCCGCGCAATGGTGCCATCTACATCGAAGGGACCAACCTTTACGGGACCTTGAAAGGAAAGGCGCATATTCTCCGCAAGGCCGCGCGCCGTGGTCAGGTTCGCACCCCCACCCGAAAGATCGGCATGAATGGTCGGCACTTCGGCGCCATCAAGCATCACTGGCCCGACATGCTGTTTCGCAAACGCCACCAGCGAAACGCGCACATCGGCACCGTCAAGATTCCAAGGCTCATTGCTCCATGCCTCGAAAATCGTCGCATTTGCCTGAATGCGGTCAAGAACGCTGCGGCTTGCGCCTTTGCGGATCGCTTGCGTCGCCACCAGGCCAACGCGTTCTGTCCGCCCGGCGGCCAATTCCTCTCGCGCGCGTTCGAACCAATAACACACCAAATCCGCCCCGCCGGGCAGGCGCCCGGCATAGGCGGCGCGCAGCCTCGTCGTGTAATCCTCACCCAGCGTGCCAATCATCGCCTTGTCACCCAAAAAGGGCGGATTGCCGATAATGGCATCGGCCTTCGGCCAAGGGGCGGGCTGGCCATCCGGCGTCAGCACCGCATCGCGGCATTCAATGGTTTGCAGCGGGCGCAAGACGGGGTCTGATGGCAGCGGCAGCCCATTGCGCCGCGCCCATTGGATATGGCCGATCCATACTGAAACCCGCGCCAATTCGGCGGCATAGGGGTTGATTTCAATGCCGCAAACCGCTTCCGGCCCCACTTGGGGAAATTCGCGCGGCAGGCCCAAAGCCTCAGCCTCCACTGACGCGCGAACTTCAAGATCCTTCAGCGCCAGCAAGGCCAGATAGAGAAAATTGCCGGAACCGCAGGCCGGGTCCAGCACGCGAAAGCCCCTTAGCCGGTCGAGAAAAACCTTATAGGCCGCGCTGGCCTCAGCCGCTGCCTTGTTCTTGGCGCGCGTATTGGTGGCGGCGGCTTCCCTTTCCAGCGCGGCGGCAATGCCGGCCTTCACCCCCGCCCATTCCGCCAGCAAGGGGCGCGTGATGGTGGCATCCACCAGCCGGCCGATCTTTTCGCGGTCTGTGTAATGGGCGCCAAGCTGGCTGCGCTTATCCGGGTCCAGCCCACGTTCAAACAGCGTGCCCAGGATGGAAGGGTCTATTTCCGCCCAATCCAAAGCGGCAACCCGCGCCAGCAGCTTGATATCCGCAAGGTCCAGCGCCAGCGCGGTATCGTCATCGAACAGGCCGCCGTTGAACCAAGGCACGGGGGTGAAATCAATTTCGCCGCCGGGGTCCTTCATGGCGCGGAACAGGCGGGAAGCGAAATCCGCGAAGCGCGGCGGATTGGCCTGGGCGGCGTGCAGCATACGCTCAAACAGTCCTTGCGGCAGCAGCGCCACATCATCGGCAAACAGGCAGAACACCAGCCGAATGACGAAATGCGCGACATCATGCGGGTCATGCCCGCGCGCGCGCAGCCGGCGGGCGAGTTCGGCGAAATCAGCGGCGGCCTGTTCCGTCAGCGCCTGACGGGTCTTGGTGGGGCGCAGCCTATCGGGTTCACTGAAGGCGGCTTTCAGCAGGGCGCGTTTGGCGGGGTCCTGAAGGTCTTCCAGCGTCACTTCATGCCGGGCGCTGACCGCATTGGTCCAATTGGTGCGGATGACGATCCGTTCGATATCGGAAGTGATCAGCAGCGGCGGGTTTTCCAGCGCGCCGGCATAGAGCAATAGCTGCCGATGGGCCGCTTCCAAATCCTTGTGCTTGCCCTTGTATTCCCAGCCGAAACAGGCGCGCTTCCAAACATCCGCCCAGCCTTCGCCGCCCGTGGCCTTGGTGGCGCCCTTTTCAAAGGCATAGGTCGCGCCGGTTGGGTCCGTATTGGGTGTTGGTTCGTTCAGCAGGGCGCAGAGGTCAATGAAATGCTCCTGTACCGCGGCGCGTTCGGCGCGGGTATTGGCCTTCCATTTGCGGATGAAGTCCTGCGGCGTCATGGCGCGAGTATTGGCACGGGCTACCGCGCCGGTCCAAGCCTGTGGGTGGGGTGGGGGAGAATAATCTTCCCAGCACCGCGCGTTATGGAAGCCTTTGGCGAGTGTTTGCGTGAGAAAATAAAATCTTTTTTCTTGATTTTTCTCGCCATTTGAGAGAAAAATTTTCCCCACAAACCTGGATTTCACCGCCATGACCCTCCGTCGCGACCTGCTGCTCCGCTCCGCCCTTTTCGCCGCCGCTGGCATGCTCGCCACCCAAGCCCGCGCCGATACAGCCTGGAACCCGGACCGTGCGCTCCGCATCGTGGTCCCGGTCGCGCCCGGCGGCAGTCTGGATATCCTGGGCCGGCTGCTGGCGCGGCATTTGACCGAGGCTTTGGGCCAGAATGTCGTCACCGAAAACAAGCCTGGCGCGGGCAGCAATATCGCCTTTGAATTGGTGGCGCGCGCCGCGCCGGATGGCTTGACACTGCTGGTGGGCTCAGACCCGCTGACCATCAACCCCGCCCTTTACCCGCGTGTTGGCTTTGATCCCGTCCGCGATTTCAGCCCGGTGATTGAGGCTGTGCGCGCGCCGCAGGTGCTGGTGGTGCACCCCTCGGCCCCCGTGCAGGATGTGGCGGGCTTCATCGCCTGGGCGCGGCAGACGAATGGCAAGCTGACGGTCGCTTCCCAGGGCAATGGGTCCATCGGCCATTTGGCCGGGGCGCTGTTTGCGCAGGATGCCGGGCTTTCCTTCACCCATGTGCCCTATCGCGGCGGCGGGCCGGCCGTGATTGACCTGGTGGCGGGGCATATCCAGGCGCTGTTCGTCA
>JADCFR010000314.1 GCA_020249415.1 Roseomonas sp.
ATGGCGATATCAAGATCGCCGATCGCAGCCTGATCTGGAACAGCGATCTGGTGGAAGCGCTTGAGCTCGATAACCTGATCGGCAATGCGATCACCACGGTGGTTGGCGCGGAAGCGCGCAAGGAAAGCCGCGGCGCCCATGCGCATGAGGATTTCCCCGAGCGTGATGATGAGACCTGGATGAAGCACACGCTGGCCTGGGTGAATGACCAGCGCGACGTCAAGCTTGATTACCGCGATGTGAAGCTGCGCACGCTGACCAATGAAGTGCAGGTCTTCCCCCCCAAGGCGCGCGTTTACTAGGAGCCGGCACGATGGCCACTTTCACCCTGCCCAAGAATTCCACTGTCGGCACCGGCAAGACGCATAAGGCGCCGGCTGGTGCCAAGAAGGTCAAGAATTTCAAGATCTATCGCTGGGACCCGGATTCCGGTGAAAACCCGCGCAACGACACTTATGAAATTGATCTCGAGAAATGCGGCCCGATGGTGCTGGACGCGCTCATCAAGATCAAGAATGAGGTGGATAGCACGCTTACCTTCCGGCGTTCCTGCCGTGAGGGGATTTGCGGCTCCTGCTCTATGAACATCGATGGGCTGAATACGCTTGCCTGCCTCAAGCCCATTGATGAGGTGAAGGGCGATGTGCGCATCAACCCGCTGCCGCATATGCCGGTGGTGAAGGATCTGGTGCCGGATTTGTCGCAGATTTACGCGCAGCTTCGCAGCGTGGAACCCTGGCTGAAATCAGACACGCCCCCGCCGCCGGATGCGGAGCGCCTGCAATCCAAGGAAGAACGCGCAAAGCTGGATGGGCTGTGGGAATGCATCCTGTGCTTCTGCTGCTCAACTTCCTGCCCATCCTATTGGTGGAATGGTGATCGGTATTTGGGGCCGGCAGTGCTGTTGCAGGCCTATCGCTGGATTGCTGATTCGCGTGATGAAGCAACAGGTGAGCGCTTGGATAATCTGGAAGACCCTTTCCGGCTTTATCGCTGCCACACCATCATGAATTGCACGCGCACCTGCCCGAAGGGGCTCAACCCGGCGCAGGCGATTGGCGAAATCAAGAAGCTGATGGTGGAACGCCAGGGCTGAATAGGCGAGGCACGCCTGGCCAGGACTTTGCCGTGCGTCCCGCCACCGGGCGGATTTGTGTCACCCCGCGCACTTGCCCCTGGACAGGCGGGGCAGGCGGATTGCAGTAAACACCCATGTCCGCGCCCATCACCTTTGCCGCCCCGCATGCCTTTCTCGGTGCCCGCCCGCATGACAGGGGTGCGGCCTTCTGTGTGGCCGGTGTGCCGCTTGATATCGGCACCACCAACCGCGCCGGCGCGCGAGACGGGCCCCGCGCCATCCGCGCCGCTGCCCGCATGCTGACCGATGGGCGGCACCCGATTACCGGCGCGCCGCCCGCATCGCTTGATCTTTCCGATCTTGGCGAATTTGAAATCGCGCTGGGCGATATGGAGAAAAGCCTTGCGCTGATTGAAGAACAGGCCACGGGGCTTGCCCATCTGCTCGCCTTTGGTGGGGAGCACAGCATCACGCTGGCGCTCTTGCGGGCGCTCAAAAAGCGCATCGGGGAGCCGCTGGGTTTGCTCCATATTGATGCGCATCTCGATACGGGTGAGGATAATTTCGGTCAGGTCTTCGCCCATGGCACGGTGTTCTGGCACGCCATCAAGGAAGGGTTGGTGGAACCGCGCCGCATGGTGCAGGTGGGCATTCGCGCCCCCGCCTGGCCCGAGAATTATGCCTGGACCCGTGCGCAGGGGGCGACCATTATCTCCGCGCAGGATGTGCATCAGGCGTCGATCAACACGGTGATTTCCCAGATCCGCGATGTGCTGGGCAGTGGCCCCTGCTACCTTTCCTTCGATATTGATGGGCTTGACCCCGGCTTCGCGCCCGGCACCGGCACGCCCGAGATCGGCGGCCTCGCTAGCTGGCAGGCGCAGGCGATATTGCGCGGCATGGCAGGGGTGGATTTTCGCGGTGCGGATGTGGTCGAAGTGGCGCCGGCCTATGATGTGGCGGAGATTACCGCACTCGCCGCCGCCACCATGGCTTGGGAGTATTTGTGCCTGTTTGCCAAACGGAAGTGATTCGGCGGCGCCTGCGGATTTATTGCTAACAGCCTCTGGCGTAGGTCTGCAAACCCGCGTTAGCCTTCCGTCCAATACCTTCCGGGAGGCGACCATGAACACCCCCACCAAAACCTTGCTGGCCGCCCTGATTGTGCTGCCATTTACGATCAATGCGCCAAGCGCGCAGACGCTAACGGTCGGTCTCGGCGCGCCGGTCACCACCATTGATCCGCATTTCCACAATGTCGGGCCGAACAACGCGCTCACGCACCACATTTTTGATCGCCTGGTGGAACGCGATGAACGCGCCCGCCCGCAACCGAGCCTTGCCGAAAGCTGGCGTGTGGTGTCGGACACGGTTTGGGAATTCAAGCTCCGGCGCGATGTCACCTGGCATGATGGCAAGCCCTTCACCGCCGATGATGTGGTCTTCACCTTCGCCCGCGTGCAGGCCGGCGTGCCGAATAGTCCCGGTGGCTTTGGCGGGTTTTTGCGCGCCATCACCAAGGTCGAGACGCCCGATCCGCATACGCTGATCCTGCATACCAGCGCGCCGCATCCGCTGATGCCGCTCGACCTCGCTTCCGTTTGCATCATCGCCCGCCACGCGGCGGAAGGGGCCAGCAGTGAGGATTTCAATGCCGGCAAGGCCGCGATTGGCACCGGGCCGTATCGGCTGCTGTCCTATCGTTCCGGTGATCGCGTGGAATTGGCGCGGCATGATGGCTATTGGGGCCCGAAGGAACCCTGGGCGCGGTCCAATCAGCGCTTCCTGCTGAATGATGCTTCCCGCACTGCCGCCTTGCTGGCGGGCGATGTTGATATCATCGAACAAATCCCAACCAGCGATCTGGCGCGGCTGCGGCGTGATCCGCGCGTGACCGTGACGGAAGTGCCGAGCCTTCGCACCGTCTATATGGTGCCGGATTATTCGCGCGATGGCGGCACGCCGCTGATCACCGACAATAACGGTACGCCCCTGCCGGTGAACCCCTGGAAGGATGCGCGTGTGCGGCGTGCGCTTTCCATGGCGATCAATCGTGATGCGCTGGTGGATCGCGTGATGGAAGGGGCGGCGACCGCCACCGCGCAATGGCTGCCGGAAGGGACTTTTGGCTATAACCCGGCGGTGAAGCCCAGGCGCTTTGACCCCGATGGCGCCAAGCGGTTGTTGGCGGAGGCCGGCTATCCGGATGGTTTCCGCATCACGCTGCACACCCCCAATGATCGCTGGCCGAATGATGCGCGGTTGGCGCAGGCCGTGGCGCAAATGTGGACGCGGATCGGTATCCGTACCGCGGTAGATGCCGCGCCCTGGACCGCCTTTGTGCCGCGCCGCGCGCGCATTGAATACGCCATGCAGATCGGCGCCTGGGGCAGCTCCACCGGGGAGGCTTCGAACTTCCTGGTCAATACGGTTGCCACGCATGACCGGCAGCGCCTGACCGGCGCCAATAACAATGCCCGCTTTTCAAGCCCGGTTTTCGATGAGTTCGCTTCGCGCGGTTCGGCCACGCTGGATGATGCGGCGCGCGAGAAGATTTGGCACGAGGCCATCGCCCGCTATGCGGATGAAGAACCGCTGATCCAACTGGTGCAGTATTTGAACACCTGGGGGCTCCGCAAAGGCCTGACCCATCGGCCACGGATGGATGAAAGAACACTCGCCATGGGGGTGCGTCAGGCGCCTTGAGGGAATCGCGCTTATTCGGCGGCTTCCGCCACTTCCAGATGGGCCGCGCCATTGCGACGAACGCGCGCCCATTGCGATGCGCCGGGGCGGCAGCGATCGGCAAATAGGGTGCTGCCAGGGGCGGTCACCTCCAGCTTGCTATGCACGCGGCAGACGATGCGATTATTCGCCTGGCGCGGGGAGGCACCATGCCAGCGCAGCACCGCGCGGCCCCAATCGCCATGATTCTCGTAATGCCGCACCAGATAGCGCGCCGCCCAATCGGCGGCCAGGTTTGGATCAAGCGGCCAATCTTCGCCGCGCGCCACATGCACGCCGGCATTGATCTGAAAGCACCCGGCCATGCCGCGCGTGCCGGCGGAGGTCAGCAAACGCCGCGCTTCTTCGCGGGTTGCCGGGAAATAGGCGCGGCCCCGCAGATTGAGCGCATAGGCATGCAGCCCGCTTTCATTCAGCGCAATGGCGGTCAGCAGCCCCTCGGGCACGCCATGGGCGATTTCGGCCTGGCGTGCGGCAACCAGGCAGGCGGCGCGGGGGGAGGCGGCATCACGCGCCAAAGGCGATTGCGTGACGGGGGAAGGAAGCTCCGCACAGCCGGCGCCCAAGAAGCCAAACGCCAGCACAAGCGTCACCGCCGAGGCGCGGCGCGCTTTGCTGAGAGATAGGCTAAGGGCCGCAAGGGCCGAATACCCGGAAGAACGAAACCCTTGGGGGCGGGTTCTCCGCAGCATAGCACGCTGGAGAACCACGCCATCTCGCCGGCCCGGGGGCGCCGACGAAGCCTTGGCGGTCGTCATGGGATTCGGATAGTCGAAGCGGGGGAGGAATGCAAACAAAAAAACCAAATGGCCAGAAAGGACGATGCGGACGGGAATTAAGGCGATAATGGGGCAAAGAATTTCTAAATAATAAATATCCAATTATCGCCAATTTTTTGTTTTGTCTTGAATTGTTCTATTTGGTTTTTCAGTCATTCTATGAAAAACTGTCCGCCCTCGCCCGGACGCCCACTGATTTCTATATCAGCCCATCCTGATATTGGGCGCCGGCTGGCCTTCAATCACCACATTCACGCAGGCCGGCTTGCCGGAGGCAAAGGCACGTTCCAGCGCAGGCGCGATATCTTCGGCGCGCGTGACGTATTCGCCATGCCCACCAAGGGCCACCGCCACCAGATCGTAACGCGTGCCGGGGGCCAATTCGCAGCCATGGGTGCGGTTGGCACCGTAATCGCGCTTCTGGATTTCATATTCGGCATTCCAGCGGGAATCATTGCCGACCACGGCAACGAAGGGCAGCTTGTGGCGGCAGGCGGTATCAAACTCCGCCATGTGAAAGCCGAAAGTGCCATCACCCATGATGGCCAGGATGCGTGCCTCGGGTTTGGCGGCGCGCGCTGCCATGGCGAAGGGGATGGAAGGTCCAATCGCGCCGGCCAGGCCATTGATGATGCGCGTTGGCGCGGTAAGGATCGCCTGCGCCCATTGGCCGATTTCCCCGCCATCGCTGATCAGGACAGAATCTGCGCCTTGTTCAAGGAAGGGCTTGGCCGCCTGGAACAATGTGGCGGGAGGGATCGGGCCTCCGGTTGCGCCCGCCAAAGCGGCCAAGCCAGGTGGGCGGAACGCAATGGCTGCTGCAAGCCGCTCCGCCCAGGACTGATTGGCATGGGGTTTCATGGCGCGGGTCAGCGCCTCGGCTGCCTCGGCAGCACTTGCCACCGCTGCCAGCGCAATCCGCCCCGGCAGGGCA
>JADCFR010000315.1 GCA_020249415.1 Roseomonas sp.
AAACACATGCGTCGCCGGAATGGCGAGCGAGATCGGCTGCAACCAGGCGGGCAGGACTGATACCGGGTAAAACACCGCCGAAAAGGGCGCCAGGCCGAACAAAACGCCCCAGGCCAAGGCCTCGGCCCCCGCGCCATGGCGGAGGATGAGCGCCGTCACCCCCAGCGCCACTGCCCAGCCCATGGCCATGAGGGCAGCGAAATAGAGCACCAAGCCCGGCCCCAGGGTCCAAATGCCAAAACCATAGAGGAGGAAAGCCAAAAGGATCGCCGGGCCAACCCCAATGGCCGTGCGCAGCATGCTCATGGCGACCAGCCCCGCCACCAATTCATGCGGGCGCAAGGGTGCGACGAAGATATGGCCCAGATTGCGCGACCAGATTTCCTCCAGGAAGGAAATGGCAAAGCCCATTTGGCTGCGCAGCGTCACCTCCCACAGCAGCACGCCGCCCAGCAGTACGCCGGCGGTGACACTCGCGGTATTGTTCTGCACGCCGGCAAGCCAGGCAGTCACAAACCCCCAAACGAGCATTTGCAGCACGGGCCAATACATCAATTCCAAAACGCGCGGCCAGGACCGCCGATACAGCGCCAAATGCCGATACATCAGCCCCCAGATGCGCTGCCCTGCCGCGTTCATGCCGCGCGCCCCTGGCCGCGCGCGATATCCAGAAAAACCTGTTCCAGATCGTCGCGGCCGTAACGCGCGATCAGATCGGCGGGGCTCCCTTGGTCCACAATGCGCCCGCCCTTCAGCATCAGCACGTGATCCGCAAGTCGTTCGACCTCAGCCATGTTATGGCTCGCCAACAGAATGGCCGCGCCGGATTCCGCACGGTAATCTTCCAAAAGGCTTCGCACCCAATCGCCCGTATCGGGGTCAAGGCTGGCGGTGGGTTCATCCAGCAGCAGCAATTCCGGGCGATTGATCAGGGATTTCGCAATCGCCACGCGCGTTTTCTGTCCCGCCGAGAGCTGCCCGGCGGGCCGGTCCAGAAACGCGGTCAATTGCAGCCTTTCCGCCAATTCGGCGATGCGATCCGGCGCATGGGGCACGGTATAGAGATGGGCATAGACCATCAGGTTTTCGCGGACCGTGAGGCGATGCGGCAGCGCGACATAGGGCGAGGAAAAATTCATCCGCGCCAAGGCAGCAAAACGATCCCGCGCCATGTCATGACCCAGCACCACAACGCGCCCGCCGCTGGGCACCAAAAGGCCAAGCAGCATGGCGATGGTGGTGGATTTGCCCGCACCATTGCCCCCCAGCAGCGCCCAGGTGCTGCCTGCAGGCTGGATGAAATCCAATCCCTCAACGGCGGGCGGATCGCTGGCCTTGTAGGTTTTTGTCAGGCCCTGGGCCTCAATGGCGGGAATAGGCATGGGGGGCATATCGGCCCAAAGCGGCATTTCGCCAAGTCAGCCAGGATCAGGCCGCCGGGCGTTGGCTTTCAATCAACCGGCCCTGGAACAGCCGAATGCCCGCCTCCCAACCCCAGGCAATGGCGGCGGGCCGATCCGCGCCGGCCAGCACCACCTGTTCGGCGTTCAGCGAGAGCTTTTTGCGAAGCTCTGCCGTGGCTGCGCTATCGGCGGCGGGGAAATCCTCAGACCATTTAAGCCGCAGAAAATTGAACCCGGCACGCTGGCTGGAAAGGATGGTGGCCGCAAAGGGGGAAGCCGCTTCCAGCATCAGCCGATAACCGCGCGCCTGCACAAAATTGCGTGCCAGCAGGAACAGGTCAGGGTCGGCCAATACATCTTCCGCATCAAGCCCGATGATCAGCTTATGGCGTTGACTTTGCGGCATGATGGCATCAAGGCGCAGGAATTCCGGTGAGAACAGACTCTCCACACAAAGCGGCAGGGCGATCTGCCGCATATCGCGCACTTCCTCTGGCCGGGCGATATCACTCAATTGCCGACGGTCAATGGATTTCAGCAGACGATGCGCGAAGGCCGGGGTCAGTGCGATGTCAGCGCCCGGCAGGAGCCTTTCGCAAATCTCCGCGAGATCGGTGCGGCGATCTTCCCAGAACAGCTTGGTATTTTGTCCACCCGGTTCCAGCCAGCAGATTTTTTGCCGGCGGAAGAAAATACTAAGGTCAGCCGTCATCAGCCCGCGTTCCGCCGAGGCAAGTGCCGCCGCATCCACTGCGCGTTCTTCCGGCTCCTCAAGCCCCATGGCCTGCATGGCCGCGACCATGCCAAGGCTGTCTTCAACAGCCGCCATGACCGCCGCCGCCTGTTGCGGCAGGCGGAGCATATGCACCGCCTTCTCAGCTTCCTCAGGCTCCAGCATCGAAAACAGGATGCGCTGCTGCTGCTCCAGCGCGTCGCTGGCATTGGGCAGACCAATGGCCACCAGATCGCCCCCAGGCAATTTGAAGCCCCTGACCCGCGCTGTGCTGTTCATGGGTTCCCAGGCCTCGCGCAGTAATTCTGCTTGGCTACCGAAGCGCCGGGCGCGCGGCAGTGCCGAAAAGCGCAGCATCAGCACCAACCGCTCCTCGCCGATCGCGACCGCGTCGCGAATGGCATTGGACAAGGCCACCGCGCCAAGCGCTTCGATTGGCAAGGCGGTCGCCATTTTGGCGGCGCCACTCATGCCTGGCCCTCGGGCAATACGCCTTCCAACAATAATGGGTTGTGGCAGCCAATCCGTTCGGAAGGCGAAGTCGCCAGCCCGCGCGCGCGACATTCCGAGCGCAGGCAGCGCGCGGCTTCGCTGCAATAATCCATCCGGCCTGCCGTAATGATGTCTTCAATCCAGGGCCCACCATAGAGGTGGATACCCTGGCTCAGCCCCCAGGAAAGCGCCGCTTCCCCATCGCAGCCATCAAGGATAAGGCGCGCCTCATCCAGGCGGCGCAAGGCCTTCAGGACTTGAGGGTCATCCAGCGCGGGCGACCAATCCAGGATCAGCCAATCCGCCGGCAGGGCATCGGGTTCAATCAGCGCGATTGCCGAAGCCGAAAGCCCCGAAATGGCGATGCCCCAGGCCCCCTGGCGCAATGCCTTGCGCCGCGGCGCCAGATCGGCCACGGAAATGGCCGCCTGCAGGGACAGCGTGGCGTAAAGCCCGGGGCCGGCGGCGAGGTCCGCTTCCTCCTCGGCTTCCTCAGGCATGGGCGGCAGGAGCTCCGGCGGCAGATCGAGCAGCAGGGGGGCGATTGGACCATCGCCCGTCAGGGATTTGCGGGTACCTTCATCGCCAAGCGCCTCAAGGACGCGTTTTTGCAAGGAGGATTGCGCGTGGCTGAGCAGGGCGCGATCCCTGGCCAGGCTGCCAAGTTGCTGCCGCAGCGCTGCCTGATCCAGGGCAAGACGCTGGAAGACCAATTTGGGCAGCCTTGTGTCGGTGATGCCGACAATGCTTTGCCGTCGATAGACTTGCGGCAGATTGAGCCGATCCAGCCGCGCATCAAGGCCGTGGGGTGAGATTGGCTCCGCGGGTGGCACTTCCAGGAATTGCGGCAGGCGGGCTGCATTCAACACGCCGATGAGCAAGGGCTTGGATGCAGGTAGGGGCAGCAATTGTACTGCTGCCTCACCCAGGATTTGTCCCAGCAGGGCCTGCAGCCTGCTGGCTTCAAAGCTGGGCAATTCGGTCAAAAGCCAATCATCGGGCCCGATTTCAATGAGAGAGCCGCCTTTGACATCAACCGCTTCGCGCAACAGCGCAAAAACCAGGCGCTCCGCTTCAGGGCGCCGGCCGGGCGAGACGCGGACAGCGGCGCGGCCGGTTTCATCGCGCAGCGCGCGCAGCATCGCGTCTTGCAACGATGCCTGGCTAAGCTGCAGCTGCGGGGCGGCGGGGCGTTTACGGGACATATGACATTTATTTCTATCAGAAACCTACTAGCGAGGCGTATAAAATCGCAATCTCACACGCGATTGCGCAGTTTTGGCCCTGGAAAGGCTGAGCGGCAATCTCTGCAATGCGTTTTACCCCTTCGCTTGGCCAGAAAAATCCCTATATTAAATCCTGTTCATTTTGGGAGGTCCCGAATCCAATGCGTCGTCCCGGTTATCTTGTTACCGCTTTCGCGGCCCTGGCCATGATTATGGTGCCAGCTTTGGTGGAGGCCAAGCCAGGCGGTGGGTCATCCTCTGGCAGCCGCGGCAGCCGGACCTATTCCGCGCCGCCGCCGACCCAGACCGCGCCCAATACCGCACGCCCGATGGAGCGCACCGCAACCCAGCCCGGTTCTCCGCAACAGGCTGGCGCGCCCGCGCGTCCCGGCATGCCGCCGCAGGCGCAGCCACAGCGTTCCTTCATGGGCGCGCTCGCGGGCGGCCTTTTGATGGGTGGCCTGATTGGCATGATGTTTGGCGGTGGGCTGCTGGGCGGTATCGGCGGCTTTGGCGCCGTGCTTGGCATGCTGCTGCAGGTAGCACTGATTGGCGGGCTGATCTGGCTTGCCTTCCGGATTTTCCGTCGGCGCCAGCCCGCGGCTGCCATGGCCGGCCCTTCGGCCTATGCGCGCCAGATGGAGCCTACGCCGATGCCGGGCGGTACCGCTTCGGCCGGTGCCTACGCCGCGCCAGCGCGTGATGTTCAGCTGACGCCGCAGGATTATCAGGCCTTTGAGCGTTCATTGATCGAGGTGAATGCAGCCTGGTCACGCCGTGACCTTAAGGGGCTGCGCGACTTCGCCACGCCGGAAATGGTGGGCTATTTCGCGCAGGATTACCGCGATTTGGATGCGCGCGGCTGGCGCAATGAAACCCGCGATGTGAAGCTGGAGGGCGGCGATCTGTCCGAAGCTTGGCATGAGGATGGGCTGGATTACGCCACGGTGGCCATGCGCTTCAGCCTGCTGGACGCGACTTTCGAGGAAGCGACCGGCAAATTGGTGGAGGGCAGCACGACCGAGCGCCAAACCTCCACCGAGATGTGGACCTTTGTCCGCAGCGGCCCTGAGGAGCGCTGGCTGCTCTCGGCCATTCAGCAAACGGGCTGATGGCGTTGCGCCGGCATGGCCCATGCCATGCCGGGTTGCCCCTGGCGAATGCCGTGATTGGCCAAGGCTGATCACGGCATTTTTTGTGTGCCTGATAGGGCGGTTTGGGCTTGCCTCGGCCTGCAAAAACCACTCGCTTTGGCCGTGCCGATTCGTCTAGCCTTCCGACAAAGTAATAGGAGGAAGGCATGGATATTCACCTTGGTCGCCGTGCGCTGATGGCGGGCATGGCTGGCGCTTTGGCGACACCTGCATTGGCGCAGGCGCGGTTTCCGGACCGGCCCTTGCGCATGATGGTACCTTGGACGCCCGGCGGCGCCACGGACATTCAAATGCGCGCGCTGTGTGAACAGGCGGCGCG
>JADCFR010000316.1 GCA_020249415.1 Roseomonas sp.
ATCAGGATACTTTCTTTGCCATGATCGAAGGCTATGCGAAGCATTACGGGCTGAATGTATCGGTTGAGGATTTGCATGCGCAGGCGGTGGAATGGTCCGTCACGCGCGGGTCCCGTTCTGGCCGTGTGGCCTGGCAATTCATCCAGGATTTGGCAGGGCGGATGCGTGTGAAGATTGAAGGCTGAAGCGCACGCCGCTGCGGTATTTTGCGCGCCTGAAGATGCGCGGCAACTGCGTTGCGGCTTCGTCAAGCAAGGTTAGCCGGTTCAGCTTCCATGTTTTCTGGGGCAGGCAACCCGATTTGATGATTTCATCATTGCGATTGCGGCACTCGTGGTGCGATTCATGCTGACCTATCCCCTCTCCAAAAAGCCCCCGCGCACCACTAGCCGTAGATTTGGTGGGCCGATTCACGCCGCTGTCGGGAACCGAAAGCGGCGATCGGACCACTAGCCAAAAGCCTTTGCTTCACGCAAACTGCTGATGGAACAACGTAGGGCGCATTGAAAAGGAACAGGATGATGGCCGGAAAAATCGAAGCGAAGCTCGCCGCCCTTGGCATTGTGTTGCCCACGCCGGCGGCACCGATTGCGAATTACATCCCCTTCAATATCAGCGGCAAGCTGGTGGTGATTTCCGGCCAGGTGCCGGTGCGTGATGGCAAGATTGCCTATACCGGCAAGCTTGGCGCGGGCGTTTCCATTGAAACCGGGCGCGAAGCGGCGCGGCTTTGCTTCATCAATCTCCTGGCGCAGCTGAAGGCCGCTGCGGGTGATCTGGATAACGTGACGCGTGTGGTGCGGCTTGGTGGCTTTATTGCCGCGCCCGCTGATTTCACGCAGCATGCGCTGGTGATGAATGGCGCTTCCGATTTGGCGGTGGAAGTGTTCGGTGATGTTGGTCGCCATGCGCGGACCACGATTGGCGTGCCATCCCTGCCCGGCGATGCGGCGGTTGAAGTGGAAGGCATGTTTGAGATTGCGTGAGGAGGGGGCGGGACAGCGCTTCCGCCAATAGGCATCGCCAAGCGGGCGGGTTTCGAATTATCCAATTTCACTGACGCAGAGGCGCGTCACGCAGTTTCTTATGAACTAAAGGCAGAAGATTATTTAGGCGGCGTATTGTACCCTTGTTTTCGTCGCGTTCGGAGAAGGATCCTCGCCATAGGGATCGTCCACACCAGTATAGATATTTCGAACCTCAAGTGTTATGTTTACGCCAATCGCTGCCGCTTTCTCCTGAATTTCACTCAGTTTTGTGTCCTGTAATTCGATCAGTTGCATGGCTCCTGTCACCCTATCATTTGGATTTGGCGCAATCCCCACTTGTTTGTACCATGTGGCATCTGTTCTGCGAACGGTAGACTGGCAGCTTGCCGCAAGCAGATTCAGCTCGGTGCCCTTGGCTTCGAATTTGAAAGCAGCCTCAAGGCCAGCAAGTACCGCAATTACCACTCCCAGTAGAGTAAAGATGATGAATGCGTTTTCCTTATATCCGGTAAAGGCCTGCTCCCATGCGCTCTGCGTGGCAGCAAACGCGCCAAGGCTTATCAGCATGACTCGAACCCAGGCGGCGATGCGCATGTTTTTCTGCGCGGCTCTCGCCAGGATATCCGCCACGTTTTTCAATTCGGACTGCCGCGTTGAGATGCCTTCTTGTAGCATATCATTGATCGATCCAGACCCATTAGCTGCCAATCATGCCTCCCCTTTGCCGTGGTTCCTCGTTATCTTCCGAATGCGCAGCGACCTAATTACCGGCATCCCGTGCATCGGAAGACCCGCATTTTAGAAGCCGATGGGAATGATCTTACTGGAAACATCATCCAATGTCGATGACGAAGATATGGTCCTCCCAAAGCCAATCCCTCATTCCCCTGCCTGCCGCCTTTCCATCTCCGCGAGCCGCGCGCGTAGCCCTGCCACCTCAGCACGCAGGGCCGCAAGCTGGTCGCCTACCGGATCATCCTCGGTATTGCTGAGCCCATAGCCGAGGAAGGGGTCACCGCAGGTCGTGCCAACTGGCGGGCGGGCGGGTATGCCCACCACGGTGCAGTCCGGCGGTACATCGCGGGTTACCACCGCATTGGCGCCAATGCGAGCGCCCCGGCCAACCGTGATCGGCCCCAGAACCTGTGCGCCCGCGCCAATCGAAACACCTGCTTCAATTGTCGGGTGCCGTTTGCCGGGGCTGCCGGACAGCCCACCAAGCGTCACGCCATGATAAATCAGCACATCATCGGCGATCTCAGCGGTCTCCCCAATCACCACGCCCATGCCATGGTCAATGAAAAAGCGCCGGCCAAGCTGCGCGCCGGGGTGGATTTCAATGCCGGTCAGAAAACGGCTGAGGTGCGAAACGACCCGCCCCGCACCACGCCAACCGCGCCGCCAAAGCCAATGCGCCAGCCGATGCCACAGCACCGCATGCAGCCCAGCATAGCAGAAAATCGTCTCAAGCCAGGAAGGCCGCGCGGGATCACGCGCGCGGATGCTGCGGCCAAGTTCAAGCACTTCCCTGATCACGCTCAGGACCTCATGCCAGCCAGGGCGGCATGGGCAGGCCGCGTTCGCGCAGGAATTCCGGATTGAAGAGCTTCGATTGATAGCGCGCACCGCCATCACACAGAATGGTCACCACGCGATGCCCCGGCCCCAATTGGCGCGCCACCTTGATGGCCGCTGCCACATTCAACCCGGCGGACCCGCCAAGGCAAATGCCTTCCTGCACCAGCAGGTCAAACACTTGCTGTAGCGCTTCCTCATCCGTCACCTGTACCGCGTCATCAATCAGCGCGCGGTCGCCGACCAGATTGCCCGGCACACGCGCAGCCTGGCCAATGCCTTCGGTGATGGAAGACCCCTCGGGCTTCAATTCGCCGGTTTTGACCCAGGAATAGAGCGAACTGCCCATGGGATCGGCCAGCACAATGCGCGTTTCCGGGCGGCGCGCCTTCAGCGCGCGGGCAATGCCGGCCAGTGTGCCGCCGGTGCCGCAAGAACAGGTAAAGGCATCAATCCGCCCGCCAGTCTGGTCCCAGATTTCCGGCCCCGTGCTTGCCTCATGCGCGGCGCGATTGGCAAGATTGTCGAATTGATTGGCATAGACAGCACCAAGCTCCTCCGCGAGGCGTCGGCTGTAATGCACGTAATTGCCGGGGTCCGAGAATGGCTTGGCCGGCACCAGGCGCAAATCAGCGCCGATCATGCGCAAGAAATCGAGCTTTTCGCGGCTTTGCGTCTCGGGCACCACAATGACGCTGCGATAACCGCGCGCATTGGCGACAAGCGTAATGCCGATGCCCGTATTGCCGGCGGTGCCTTCCACAATCGTGCCGGGCTGGCCGGGGGTCAGGGCGCCGCGCGCTTCGGCATCGGCAATAATGCCAAGCCCAGCGCGATCCTTCACCGAACCGCCGGGGTTCATGAATTCCGCCTTGCCCAGAATGTCGCAGCCGGTGATGTCGCTGGCGCGCTTCAGCCGGATCAGGGGCGTATTGCCGATGGCGCCAGCCAGACCATCCACCACAAGCCCCGTCCCGTTCATGCCGATCACCATGCCTGTTGTTGCAACTACAGGCGACTATCGTCGCGCGGCGCAGGGCGGGGCACAAGCCTTGGAAAATTCTTGTTTTGCTTGGGGCGAAAGGGAATGCCTCTGCTACAAAAATCAGACAGAAGGGAAGGCTTTGCCCCGCTGCCTGATGCAGTCAGGCGGCTTCCGTCTTCGCCTTCGCCTTTGCGGAACGCCGGCGCCATTGCCGGATGATGAAAAAGATCAGCACCGCCAAGGCGACGCCCGCAATGGTCCAGCCCAGCCGCTCAGGCCCGATCAGCGCGCCCAGAAACCAGCCGGCAGCGACAAAGCTGCTGGCCCAAAGCCCGGCGGCGATGAAATTCAGGATCGCAAAGCGCCCCCAATTCAGCCCCGCAAGGCCACAAGCGGCCGAGGCCACGTTGCGGATACCGTAGAGGAAGCGAAAACTCAGAATGAACCAGGTGCCATAGCGGTGCAGCAGCACATTCACGCGGGCGACCTTTTCCTCAGCGCCCTTGATGCGGCGCACCACGCGCGGGCCGTAGCGTCGGCCCAGGGTGAACCAGGTTTGATCGCCCAGAAAAGACCCGAACCAAACCGCCAAAAGCAGCCACCAGGGATTGACCGCACCCGTTGCCGCGCCAAGGGCAGCGGCCGCCAGAACGAAAGTCTCACCTTCAAAAAAAGCCCAGATAAACGAACCCAAATAGGCGTAGTGCCCCCAGGACTCCCAGATTTCAGCCAAGACACCACCCCCGGAATTTGGCTATAACTGCCCTTGTTTGGTGAAAAGGGGAAGGGGCGACCCAAGATTACCGACGCTCCGATCGTGTAAGGAAGTCTCGTGTCGCAAATACCGGAACAGGCCGATGGCCAAATGTTTGACGCCTTTGGCCGACCACCCGTGCCCGATCTGGTGGTGCCCAGGGCCATTCTGCCCTTTCATTTGGATGAAAGGCCGGTGCGTGGCCGGCTGGTGCGGCTTGGGCCTTTGGCCGATGCCCTGCTTTCCCGGCATGATTATCAACCGGCGATTGCGCACCTCTCTGGTGAGGCAATGGCGCTGACGGCAGGCTTGGCGGCGGCGCTGAAATTCGAAGGCTCCTTCAGCCTGCAGGCCAAGGGCGATGGCCCGGTTTCGCTGTTCCTCGCGGATTGCACCAATGCCGGGGCGCTGCGCGGCTATGCCAAGGTCAATCAGGAAAGGCTGGCGGGGCTTGAAGCGCTGAGCGCCGCTGCGCTGCTCGGCAAGGGCTATCTCGCCTTCACCTGCGATCAGGGGCCCGATATGGATCGCTACCAGGGCATTGTCGCCATTGAAGGCGAAACCCTGACCGACATGACCGGCGAGTATTTTCGCAATTCGGAACAGCTTGATACCTATGTGAAGCTCGCCTGCGCGGAAACGCCCAATGGCTGGCGGGCTTCAGCGCTTCTGATGGAACGCGTGGCCGGCGCCGGATGGCTCGATCAGCAGATGGATCAGGAACAGCAGCAGGAAGCCTGGCAGACCGCGACCATTCTGGCGCGGACCATCAGCAACGAAGAATTGCTGGATGATACGCTTTCCGGTGAACAGTTGCTGCATCGGCTATTCCATGCCGAGGGGCTCCGGCTTGATCGGCCAAAGCCGCTTTCCTACGGCTGCCGCTGTTCGCGCGAAAGATTGCTGCATGTGCTGGGTGGTTTCAGCACCGATGATCTGGACCACATGGCCGATGAGGGCACCATCACCATGACCTGCGAATTCTGCAATTACGATTTCCGCTTTGATCGGACGGCCTTGCCGGCGCGTGAGGCAGGGAATTGACCATGGTTGTGCTGACCAAACGCCGCGCCTTTCTAGCCCTGCCCTTTCTGTCCGCCTGCGCCAATGACCAACCGGCAGGGCCTTTCGTGCCGCCAGGGCCGCCCAGCTATGGGCATTTGACGCCGCTGCGCCTCAAGGTCGGGACGCTGGACATCAAGGAAGCTGAAAGCGGCACGGCGCTTATGGTGCAACAACCAGCACCCTTGCTGCCTTCCGATGTGATACTGCGCATGGCGCAGGATCGCCTGAGTGCTGCGGGTGGTCCCGGTACGGCACGCTTCTTCATTAAAACCGCGCGGCTGACGCGCGAAACCGCGAGTGCCGCCGGCGCCTTCAGCCCCGCATCCGAGGTTTTTCGCTGCATCCTGCGCTGCCAGGTGGAAATCATCTCAGCGGATGGGGAAGTGGTGCTTGGCTCCGCCGCCGCCGAAGTCAGGCGAGAGGTCACCGGCCCCACACGGAATGACACCGACCGCGCAGCACTGGCTGAACGTGTGGTGAAATTGGCCGGGCAGGATCTGAATGTGGAATTCGAATTTCAGGTGCGGCGGCATTTGCGCAATTGGCTACAAATGGTGGCGGCACCCGGCGAAGCCCTGCCGCAACCCGTTGAGCGTGAAGCGCTGCCGCGTTCGTGATAAGATAGGCACCAGAAGAGAGGCCATATGACAGACCATCCCCTGATGCAGGAAATCGCCCCCATCCTGCCGGAGCTGATCGCGATCCGCAAAGACATCCACGCCCATCCGGAACTGGGCATGGAGGAAACGCGCACCGCCGCACTGGTCGCCGCACGGCTGCGCAGCCTTGGCATTGAAACCGTGGAAGGCGTTGGCCGCATGGGCGTGGTGGGCACGCTGCGCGGCAGCCGCCCCGGTCAGGGTGCGATTGGGCTGCGCGCCGATATGGATGCGCTGGCGCTGACGGAAGCGACCAATCTTCCCTATGCGTCGCAACATGCCGGCAAGATGCATGCCTGTGGGCATGATGGGCATACCGCCATGCTATTAGGTGCGGCCGAGGTTTTGGCGAAGAAGCGCGATTTTGCCGGCACGGTGCATTTCATTTTTCAGCCTGCCGAGGAAGGCCGCGGCGGTGCGCGCGCCATGCTGGATGATGGGCTGTTTGAGCGTTTCCCCTGCGATGCGGTCTATGGCATGCACAATATGCCCGGCCTGCCGCTAGGCCATTTCGCGCTATGTGATGGCCCCATGATGGCCGGTTCCGGGCGCTGGAAAGTGCAGTTTCGCGGCACGGGCGGGCATGGCGGCAATTCGCCCCATTTGGCGAGTGACATCACGGTGGCGCAGGCGAATTTCATCACCGCACTGCAAAGCATCGTCAGCCGTAATGCGCCGGCGCTGGAAAGCGTGGTGATCAGTGTTGGGCATATCTCCGGCGGGTCGCCAGAGGCGTTGAATGTGATGCCCTCAGAAATTCTGGTGGGCGGCACCATGCGCGCCTTCAACCCTGCCATGCAGAAGCTTTTGGATGATCGGATGCGGGAAGTCGCTGACCTGACCGCCCGCATGCAGGGCGCAAGTGCTGAGGTGACGCTGTGGTGGGGTGCGGCGCCGCTGATCAATCATACGCGCGAGACTGCGATCATGGCCGATACCGCCCGCGCATTGGTGGGCGATGGCGCGGTGAATGAGAAGATGACCCCCGTGACCGGCGGTGAGGATTTCGCTTTCATGCTGCAAGCCAAGCCGGGCGCCTTTGTCTTCATGGGCAATGGCACCGCGCCGGATGGCAAGGTGCATGCGCTGCACACACCGCTTTATGATTTCAATGACGCCGCCCTGCCGCATGGCGTAGCGTTCTGGGTCAATCTGGTGCGGCGGGAGATGTAGCGCGAGTAGGTAAGGGTTTGACTTCGCGCGCATGTGGCGGATGGCCATAAGAATGCTGCCCACCCAATGCCTCGATCGTATGGTCAGTGAAAGCCGTCGCCAAATGCGAAAGCGACACCAGCGCCGCGGCGATCTTGCCGGCGCGCAACATGGCAAGGCCGTGAATGGCGCTCCAGGCGTAAAGCACATCAACGTCCAAAGGCACACGCGGAACAACCCCTGTTTTGAAAAGGCGCTTTAAGCGCCGCGGGCAAATAGCGGGCGCTTGATGAGGTATTTTCAGGCCTTGGGTTGGCGCGATAGGGTGCGGCCTGCACCCCGAACATCAATCGTCAAAGCGCGGCTTCGTTATCGGCAAAGGTAAGATGCGACCACGCCAGCCGCTGCAATCTACGTCTTGCTTCGATGGCATTGGCGGGGGCTTCGTTGATTTTAAAGGCGGCGGCGAAACGCTGCTGCAAGCGGTCAAAACCAATCCGCACAAGGACACCGAGCAAATCATCGCGGCTTTCGAAATGCCGATAGGCCGCGCCGGCCGTAACCCCGAGCCCGGCGGCGAGCTGGCGCAACGAAAGACCTTCAACATCAGGCTGACGCAAAGCGGTGTCTATCAGCGCCTCTCGTAAATTGCCGTGATGGAAGCGCCCCCGCTCTTGCGTCCCGCCGGTTGGCTTTTTCCGGGATTTGCCAGTCAGAACATTGCTTGGCATGCCGCCATCATACCTCAAATCATGCCTTATGTTAACACCATTGACATGACCCGCTCCTGTCCTTAAATTAACACCGATAACATTAGTTTGAAGAGGATCAAATGAGCTCCTTGGTTGCACGCGCCGCCAGTACAAATCGCGGTACTTTTCGTGGCTTTAGGGGCGCGTTAAGCCAAACGCTTTCCCTCCTTGCGTTGATGGGCTGCGCAGAGACGCCCGATGGCAAAGCTTTGACGGCGCCCCCCCGCACAGAAACCGCTTCCGCTGCGGGAGACATTTTGCCACCTCCGCGCATGATTCCGACCAAAATCGGCCGCCTTGCCCTGCGGGATTCGGGGCCAGCTGATGCACGGGGCGAAGTCCTGGTGCTGTGGCATGCCATCCTGACTGATCATCGTCTTCATCAAGCCCAGATCGAAGCCTGGCGCGGGCGCCATCGGCTGATTGTCATTGACGGACCAGGCCATGGGACCAGCGGGTCAGCCCCTGGCCCATTCAGCATGAAGGATTGTGCGGCCGCATTGGCCGAGATGCTTGATGCTCTCAATATCCCTCAACCTGTCGTTGTGATTGGAACATCATGGGGGGGACTGGTTGGCGGCGAATTCGCCCTGGCCTATCCGGGCCGCACCAAGGGCGTCATCATGCTGAATACGCCCGTCTTCGCCCCACCCGAAGGCATGAATTTTTCGGATCGCTTCGTGACTTGGGGTGCGCGATGGATCCATGGCACCGGCCTTTACCGCGACGGCGTTGCCCGCGCTTTCTTCTTGCCCTCCACACGCGCACGGAACAGTCCTGTCATGGTTGCCTTTCACGACCATTTGCGTCAGGCGAATGGCCCTGCGCTGGCCCTCAGCGTGGAGTCAGTGCTGTTGCACCGCGAAGCCTTGGCTCCACGCATGGGAGGGATTACGGCCCCGGTCCTATTCATCGCTGGCGCAAAGGATCAGATGTATCCGGCCGAAAGCCTTCGGAATGCGGCAGCTGCTTTACCGCAAGGGCGGTTCGAACTTGTGGAGAGCGCCCATATCTCAGTAGTGGACGCCCCCGAGGCAACTACAAGACTGATGAATGAATTTTTGCTGGCTTTGTCGAACCGACAATGATCCCGCCTCCGCAATGCCTATGCAAAAGACCGACAAGGTGTCGTAAGCGTATAGCCTGGGTCTGACGACGAGGCATTGAGAGGACCCAATCAGCCAGGACGCCCCCCGACCCCCTCCGAAGCGTCGCCCTTGCCGGATTATTTCACTTCAACACCATAAATATCGCGTGCCGCATGGGCGGTGATCAGCCCATCCGCCACATCGCGCTTCACCAATTCCGGATCGCGCGCCTTGGGATCACCCATGCCGCCACCGCCTGGCAGTTTCAGCAATAGGCGCCGGCCCTTCG
>JADCFR010000317.1 GCA_020249415.1 Roseomonas sp.
CGGCAACCCCGCCTGATCTTACCGTTGCCAGCGGTGATCTTTCGCTGGATGGCGCGGATCATGAGGCGGATATGGCGTTCGCCGCCAAAGAATTGGGCAACTTCCCCGGCCCAATTCTGGCGCTGCCTGGAAATCACGATACGGGCAGCCACCCGCATACCATGCCCCGTCAGCCCTTTGATGCCGCGCGGTTGGCCAGGTTTCAGCAGCATTTGGGTGCGGGCTATGGTCTGCATGATCTGCCGGGCTGGCGCGTCATTGGTCTCAATTCGGAGGTCATGGGCACGGGGCATCCAGAGGAAGACGCCCAAGCACGCTTCATCATCGAAGCGCTTGAAAGCACGGGGGCACGGCGACTGGCGGTTTTTCTGCACAAGCCAATCTTCATAACGCATCCCGACGATCCAGTTTTTGATTATTGGTCTGTACCTCCGCATGCGCGTAACACCTTGATGCCGTTACTGGAGTATCCAGGGCTTCGGTTGGTCGCCTCTGGTCATTTGCACCTGCATCATGAATTCAAGCGAGACGCCGTATCCTTCGTCTGGGCGCCACCGCTTTCCTTTGTGGTTGAGGAGGATGAGCAGCAAGGCCTGCCCGGGGCGCGGCGTTGCGGAGCCTTACTGCATCATTTGCATGAGGATCACGTGGAGACGGTTCTGCTGGAACCGGATGGTATGGAAGTGCCTTATCTTGGCCCTATCCGCCATCTGACTTATCCGCGCGCCACGTCCTGAAGCGCTGTTGTGGCGCTTCTTGGCGCATCAAAACACGTCGAATATCGTAAAAGCGGCTGACACAAGCTGAGAATTTTGGCTTCCTACCTCACGCGCTGCTGACCTTTGGGAGAATGACATGACAAGCGTAATTATGGTCGCCCTGGATGGGCTGCGACCCGATATGGTGGATCCTTTGGCGACCCCTCATTTGCATGCGCTTGGTATGGCGGGCGCGCGCTTTTCGCGGGCACGGAGTGTGTTCCCCTCTGAAACGCGGGTGGCAACGCCATCGCTCATCACAGGCTGCCGCCCCGGGGGTCATGGCCTGGTCGCCAATACGCTGTTCGACGCATCGGTGGCACCCGATCGTTTGATCCGGACCAAGCTCGTTGAGGATGTTCTCACCCTCGCCGCCGGTGCGGAATCGCCTTTGCAACGTCCCAGCTTGGCGGAGCGTCTGGCGCCGCATGG
Organism: Roseomonas sp.; assembly: GCA_020249415.1. Lineage (GTDB taxonomy): Bacteria > Pseudomonadota > Alphaproteobacteria > Acetobacterales > Acetobacteraceae > Neoroseomonas. The sequence goes on from JADCFR010000317.1 coordinate 1,191, forward strand.
AATGAGTTTTGCCCTGGTCAGCGCCGGCACGGCGGGGGCGGCGCGGCTGCTTCACCCGGCGGCAGAGCGGCTTGGCGCCTTTCGTTGGAATGTCGAGGATACTGAGGGTGAGACAGCGCAACGCGTGGCTGAAGCACTGGGTAAGACTCCGCCCGCTGCCGTGCCGAATATCGCGCGGGTTGAATTTGTCGGACGCGTTCTGCTTGAGCATGTGCTGCCCCAAATTAAACCGGATGTGGCGCTGCTTTGGCTGTCAGAACCCGATGTATCCTTCCATTGGGGTGGCTTGCGGGCTGAACATACACAACGCGCGCTTAGATCGGCGGATGCGGTGCTCGGACAAATCATCGCCTGGCGTGATGCGCAGCCGGATGCGAAGAATATCGCCATCATCGTTCTCTCGGACCATGGCCATGTTACCGGGCGGGGCAAGAAGTGCTTGCGGAGCGAATTGCAGCGCGCCGGCTTCCGCGCTGGCACTGGCATGGCGTCGGATGTGGATATTGTGGTGGCGCCAGCAGCTGCGCCTGGTCTTTGGCTGAGGGATCCAGCCCTTGCCTCTCAGGTGGCGGATTTCCTGGCCACACAAAATTGGGCTGGTCCTTTATTGGCGCCTGATCCTGCCATCCTCTCTCCAGGGCGGGCGGTGCCGCTCGCGCTGTTGGGTTCCGCCCATGCGCGCAGCGCCGATCTGGTCGCGACATTTTCGGGCGAAGAAGGCTTGGATGAATGGGGCCTGCCAGGCACGGCCCCCTTCGACGCCCCTGATGTACCAGAAGGCGGCGGTATGCATGGCGGCCTTCATCGGGCGGAGCTTGCGACCGTGCTTGTCATGCAGGGCGGCCCCTTTCGTCAGGGTTCGGTGATCCAAGAACCCGCTGATTTGACGGATATCGTGCCGACCACTCTGCATCTGCTCGGCGTTGACACTTCCGGGATGGAGGGGCGGCCATTGCGTGGCGCTTTGGATGCCGCGGCAGACCTTCCACCCAGCGAAGAAATTCACGATCTGCCTGGCGATTTCGTCCTTGAAGCCATGCGGTCAGAAAATGGGCGGCTTTACCCGACTGCGATGCGCCGGCGCTAGTACTCGCATTCGGCACTAACGGCTGCGGTGAATCCCCTCACCGCAGCGTCGGGTCAAGCCCATCACGTAGCCAATCTCCAATCAGCGAAACTGAGAGAGTGGTCAGCACAATCGTGCTGGCGGGTGCCAGTAGAATCCAGGGTGCCCGCGTCAAATATTCACGCCCATAGCCGACCATGGAACCAAGCGATGTTTCTGGTGGCTGCACGCCCAGGCCGAGGAAGGAAAGCCCTGATTCAAGCAGGATCACTTCCGGAAAGGCGAGCGTCATGGAAACAATGAGTGTCGAGGCAATATTGGGCAATACATGCCGCCCATAGATGCGCCATGGTGACGCCCCAAGCCCCCGCACCGCGGCCGCATAGCCTTGCGTGCCGGCGGCAAGCGCAAGCCCGCGCGCAATGCGCGCATATCTTTCCCAGGCATGCAGCCCCAGAAGGCAAACCAGCAACAGCAGTGAATTGCCGAAAAACGCCAGCACCGCCAAAGCCAAGATCAGGAAGGGGAGCGAGGCGGAGAAATCCACCAGCGCCAGCACTGCCTGTAGATCGGAAGAG
>JADCFR010000318.1 GCA_020249415.1 Roseomonas sp.
CATCTTGGGGTGCCGCGGCATCGCGCGCGTACGTTGGAGCGCAAGGGTGAGCTACCCGCGTGGCCAATACCAGGTATTGGGGCAAACAGAATTGATGCTGATTGTAATAGTTTCATCAATCTGAATGACGCGCTGACCGATTGGGAGGACGCATCTTTATGATTGACCTCAACCAAACCGACGCGGCGCCCATCCGCTACGATCTTGATGAGATCGTGCGCCGCTTGCGCAGCAGCGCTGAGCGCTGGGTGCCGGCGCTCTTTCCAAAGGGTCGCCGCCAGGGTGATGAGTGGCGGCTGGCCAATATCCAAGGTGCGCCGCCTCGCAAATCGGGCTCCTGCGTTATCATGCTGCGCGGTGATCATGCCGGGGATTGGCATGATTTCGACGGTGGCCAGGGCGGCGGGCCGCTTGCCACCTTGGCGCAGGGAACCGGCCTTGCTGATCGCGCGCTATTCGCCCATGCGGCTGGCATCACCGGCTGGCAGGGCGAAGGCCCCAAGCGGCAGGAACCGCCAGCAGCGCCAAAGCCAGAACGCGATGCATCGCTCGACATCGCCTTTATTCGCGACAACGCCGCACCCATCCAGGGCACGGCAGCGCAGCGATACCTTGAAGGTCGCGGCCTGATCGTCCCGCCCGATGCGGATCTGCTGTTTCACCCCGACCTGACGCATTACGAAACCCGCACCGGCTATCCCGCCATGATCGGGCTCATTCGCAATGTCGCTGGTGAAGTGGTCGCGCTGCACCGGACCTACCTTGCGGAACAGCCGAGCAAGGTGACCAAGGCGGCCATCGCAAAGCCGCGCATGATGATCGGCAAGACCGCTGGTGGCACGGTGCGGCTTGGCGCGATCACCGCACAAGGTTTGCTTGGCCTTTGCGAAGGTATCGAAACCGGCCTTGCCGTGATGCGCGCCTGCCCAACCCTGCCGGTCTGGGCAGCACTTTCCACCAGCGGCATGGAGCAGGCGCAGCTGCCGCCCGAGGCAAGGCGCATTGTCATCCTCGCCGATCACGATCCCTCCGGCGCTGGGCTGCGTGCCGCGGAAGCCACCGCCGCCAAGCTGCAGCTTGAAGGGCGCGAGGTGCGCATTGCCATGCCGACAACGCCCGGCACGGATTTCAACGACATGCTGCTGCGTGAAGGTGGCCCCGCGATCTTCAAGCTGATCGAGGATTCAATCAGCGGCCAAGACAACGCCAACGCACAAGCCACGACCCAAGCAGCAGAGACAGGTCGGCATTTGCCGATCGGCTTTGTTGAGCCTTCGCAGCCCCTGCCGAGCTTGAGTTCCATTGAAGGCAATCTGCGCCATGCAACGCGTCGCGTCTGGTCGCTGCTCATTGCCTCCAACCGATCGCCTTGGATTTTCCGCCTTGGCGGTCAACCGACCTGGGTTGTGCCCGATGATGAAGGACGCCCCGCTGCCGCGACAATCGACATCGAACGCATGCGCCACATGCTGGCCAATCTTGCTGACTGGCGGAAACCTCTGGGCAAGGGCGAATCAATCCCAACACCGCCGCCGTCCAACGTGATCAAATCGCTGCTGGCAACGCCCGATCCCGCCTTGCCCGTTCTTGCTGGCATCGTCACCGCACCGGTATTTGGCCGCAACGGCTCCTTGCTGACCGAGCCCGGCTATCATCCGGATGCGCGGTTGCTCTATCACCCGCCGCCAGGGTTTGCGCTGCCACCCATCCCGGCCAAACCATCTGCCGAGGAAATCGCCGCAGCGCGCAGCCTATTGCTGGATGAATTGCTCGGCGATTTTCCCTTCACCGGAGAGGCAGAACGCGCCCATGCGCTTTGCCTGCTGCTGCTTGGCTTTGTGCGCCCCATGATCGAAGGGCCAACGCCACTGCATATGATCGAAAAGCCAACGCCCGGCACCGGTGCCACGCTGATGGTCGATGCCATAGCGACGGTGCTGACGGGCTCCAGCGCCTCCGTCATGACCGAGGGGCGCGATGATGATGAATGGCGCAAGCGCCTCACCGCGAAACTCCGGCAACTGCCGGTATTGCTGCTGATCGATAACCTGCGCCAGGAACTCGATAGCGCAGCCCTGGCCGCTGCATTGACCGCACCCGCCTGGGAGGATCGTATCCTTGGTGTTTCCGACATTATCCGGCTGCCCGTGCGCTGCACCTGGGTCGCTACCGGCAATAACCCAGCCGTCTCGCATGAAATCGCCCGACGCCTGGTGCGCATCCGCCTCGACGCCCGCAGCGACCAGCCCTGGCGGCGTGAGGGCTTTCGCCACCCTGACCTGATGATCTGGGTGCGCGCCAATCGCGCAAGGCTTGTGGCGGCTTGCCTGACCCTCTGCCAGGCCTGGGCCAGCGCCGGCAGGCCGCCCGCTGCGCGCAGCCTGGGCAGCTTTGAGACATGGAGCCAGACCTTGGGCGGCATCCTGCACGTGGCGGGCGTGCCTGGCTTTCTGGGCAACCTGGATGAGGTAATGGAGGCATCAGATAGCGAGGGCGGCAGCTGGCGCGCCTTTATCCAGCTTTGGTGGGACCGCTTTGGCAGCGCCGAGGTGAGCGTCAGCGATTTGATTGGCCACGCTCAGTCCGCCCAGGTCGGTTTGCCGGTTTCAGCCAAGACCGACCATGCCCTCAGCATCACGCTCGGGAAGGCTTTCCGGAAGCTGCGCGATCGTGCCTTCCGCACCAGCGAGCGCCTTGTTCATGTGCGCGCCGCCGGTCATGTGCACAATTCGCAGCGCTGGAAGCTCGAACCCGCCCCCGAGAGTCCCGAAAAGGGGGGAGTTAGGGGGGAGTGGGGGGAGTCGGGTTCCAACTCCCCCATACCCTATGTCATTGAAAACAAACCGCTTGGGGGGAGTGGGGGGAGTGGGGGATGTTTTTTATACCCCACACGCGCGCGCGCACACGCGTATGATAAGGGGAATACGGGAAAACATCCCCAACTCCCCCCACTCCCCCCAAGCCCAATAAATTCAGACACTTATGAATGGGGGAGTGCAAAACCAACTCCCCCCGACTCCCCCCAACTCCCCCATTGGCTGGAGGGCGTGCCGTGACGCGCCGCCCGAACAGCACCGGACCGCCACGCGCGGGCCAAACCCCAAAGCCGGGCAGCGACGGTGTGCTCCGCCAAGAACCCCACCGCCGCCGCCCTCACCACCACCATCCCCATCAGGAGACAATCATGGCTCTCTCGACTCTCCCCATGTCCGCGGCGCTGGCAAGCAGGCCGCCCATCATTTCCAAATGCGAGGTCGGCGCTGCACCGCGACGGGCCGTCCTGGCGATCGATCTCGGCACCACAACCGGCTGGGCGCTGCGCCTGAGCACGGGCGGCACAGTTTCCGGCGTCATGACCTTCAAGCCAAGCCGCTTCGAAGGTGGTGGCATGCGGTTTCTCCGCTTTCGGCGCTGGCTGGACGAAGTGACTAGCCTCGCTGGCGGCCTCGATATGATCGTCTATGAGCAGGTGCGCCGACATGCCGGCACCGATGCCTCGCACGCTTACGGCGGATGGCTCGCCATTCTGTCAGCCTGGTGCGAGCAGCAATCCATTGCCTACCAAGGCGTCCCGGTCGGCACGATCAAGCGCTACGCGACCGGCAAGGGCAATGCCGACAAGGCGGCCATGGTCGCTGCCATGCG
>JADCFR010000319.1 GCA_020249415.1 Roseomonas sp.
GCACGCGCCAGCGCATCGGCTTCCAGCGCATAGGACGCCGGGAAACTCAAGTCGCGCTGCTGCGCCACGCGGGATGTGATGATGGTGCTTTCTGACCGCGCGAAGCTGCCTTCCTGCGACAGCCGTTGCCGATCTGCGGCGGATACCGCCCCGGCGATATTGGACAACGGCGCGTAATTCCGCTGCCACCGCACCGCGACGGCGCGCGGCAATGGCCTGAGATTGGCCGGCAGCGCCATGGGTTCACACGCCAGGATGCAGGCACTCGGTAGATCAAACTGCGCCGCGTCAGTCGCCAGAGGATCAGCCAAGATCAGCTTACCGCCGCGCCCGCCCGCCAGGATGGCGCCAGGGCCTGCCAGCATATCCTCAATGGCAGATAGTGCGCTGACAGCGGTAGCGCCTTGGTAGAAGCCCACAATGCCCGGCAAATCAATCTCCGCAAAAGCCCATGCGGTGCTATCGTATTCGATCGGCTGAATCGCCGGTCCAAGCGTTTCCAGCGCTTGGCGCAAAATGCCGCCGAGCGTGTTGCGATAGCCTGCCACATTCTCGCCGCGCAGATCGGCGGTTACATCGCCATCCGGCGCGCCGCCAAGCTGGAAAATGCCCAGCGATGGGAAATCCCGCGCCTGCCCTACGGTTGGCGTTCCGGCGCTGATGATGGCCTGCGATACGCCACGGATGCGGATGACGTCATGGCCTTCAATGCCGCGCCAATGCGATTGATAGGTCGGCAGGCTGCCGGCGCCGAGATCAATATTGCCGAGAAATACTGGCGCGATATTGAATACCTGCCCGAGCGTGACCGGCTTTGGCTTGCCTTTGAGATCGGCCCCGCCTTCCGTGCTGCCCGTGCCCAGATAGAGCGTCGGCTGCAATGGTGTGGCAAGGCGCTCGGTGATATCTGATAGGGCAAGGCGCGATGAAAAATCGCCGGTACGGTCCACCTGCCGGATGATGCCGGCGAATGGCACGGCTGCGCCTGCCAGGCTGCGCGTGCTCGCCATGGCGTCACTGACCGGCACGGATAGCACCCGCACGGCCCGGCCATCGGCGATGCCATAGCGTGCCAGATCGGCGGCGAAGCCATCGCCATCCGCAAGCGCGATTTCTGATACCGTCAGCGCCACGCGCCCGCCCACCGCAATCGCATCCGCAGCAGATTGGCCAATTTCAATGTCGCCCAAGATGCGCGGTTCGTAATACGCCAGCGCAGGGCTATCGGTTATGGCAGAATAAAACCCGGCAGATGCAAGGCGCAACGTGGCGATATTCTGCGGCGAGACAAACGCATCCGGCAGGAATGCCGGTGCGGTGAAGCCGGGCGCGTCGAATGCGATCATGTGAAATACTCAATCACGATTGCCGTTGCGGTTGCTGATAGCGCTGGCCAGCCCATATCGCGCCAAGCGCGGGGCTTCCAGATCAGCGGCGACACGCGGTTGCTGCCCTTCCATTCTTCCGTCTGGCGCCGTTCCCGGCCCACATAGAAGCCGATGGCGAAGGCAGCGCCGATGATGGCAGGCAGTCCCGCCAAGGCGCATGGGATGCCAATGATCGCGGTGAAGGCGGTGCCGATGGCAGCATGGCCAAGGCCGGGCGGTAGTTTGCGGGTCATAGTCCGAACCTCACGTTAAAATGGATTGAGCGAAGAAACGACTGCATTGCCGTTCACCGTAATGGGCAGGCTGTTCCCACTACCATCAACAAATGTCGCAGCGTTGCAGGTCAAAAGGCTTGTTCCAGCAACGGCAGTCAAAGGCGATGTTGGCGGCGTGAATGGCGCGGTATAGATTGCAACCCCTTTGACCAATCGAAAATTCGATATATTTCCGGTGAAAAATTGATTGCTTCCCACGTTATTATCGCCAATTCGCAAACTTTTCCCACTGGTATTAACACTGCCAGTAATGGTGCCGGTGCCAACCGATGCGCCGTTGCGATAAACTGTAACTCCGGTTCCAGATTTAACAACGGCAATGTGCGCCCAAGCGTTTAGGGTTCGTGCAAAACTCAAAACAATTTGATTGCTGATGCCGTTGTTGGACATTTCAAACGTCCAATTACCGGACGATGAATGATACAGCATCATCGTAAAAGCGCCATATCCAAAAACAGAATCAACGCTATTTGTGTTTGCGGTAGGATACGCCCAAAACTCTAGCGTAAAATCTCCGCTGCCGACATCAAGTAGCGTGTCAGACGCCAGTGATAAAAAATCACCTGTCCCGTCAAAAAGACCACTGGTTACGATGGGCGGCACCGGCGGCGGTTCCGGTGCAGGCGCACCTTCGGCGCGCGTGATGATTTCCAGCGCAAGAACAATGGCGGAAGGCTGCCCGCCGAGCGTGAGCGATGGCCGCCCGATTAGCTGCGCATTGGACATGCCCGCCGCAAGGAAGGCAGGCGCGTCAATTGCGGGCGCGTCATCAGCGAGCATCACCGCTGCCTTTCAGCCGTTGCAACACGCCCCATGCAAGGCCCATGGCCGCCGTAATAGCCGCCACGAAAAATAGCCTTTCATGCCCGCCCGCAATGGCTACGGCAAGGGCTGCGCCAACGGTCACAAACAGCGCATCTTGCATGCAATCCCGCGCCGTCGCCCATGATGGCGCACGCATGAAATCAGGAACCTCTTTTAGCGCCGCATAGCCAAGCGCCGCCGTGATGAATGCCGCCATTGGATGGAGCATGAATAGCAGCGCACCGCCCAGCACCGCGCCGATCAGGGCATGCGCCATTTGCCCTGCGGCCCAGGTAAACCAATCATTAAGCTGTGCGGATGGCCGCGCCAATTCGGCCAAGATCACGCGCAGCTTTCTAAGCATGGCTAGGCCGAAATCGCAGCGGCAGCGATGAACATTTCATCAATCTGCGCTTCGGTTAGATTGAATTGCGCGCCGATTGCCGCGATCAGCGCGGAATCGCGCGGGAAGATTGTGGTGTATTCCCATGCTTGAAACACCACCCCGCCCATGGCGCGCAAGGCATCATCCACATCATGGAAAAGGGTTCGACCTTCTGCGCTTCCAGGCATATTCATCAGCAAAGCCCGCGCCTGAAAATTCGTTACTTCCTGAGGAACTGCTCGGCGCTGAATAGCCGCTTTCTTTACAGGGTCAATCGTTATCATTGTTGGATTCCTGTTCTGAGAACCACGCTTCTGCGCCAATGCCGTGCCCATCCGGCGCGCTGAAATCAGCGGTCCAGGCATCGCGAAAGGTGCGGTCTGTTGGTATGGCGGATGCGGGAATGATGCGGAAGGCTACGCCCGCAGGCACATCCTTCCGCGCGATTTCTTCCAGCGTCAGACCACAGCCTGGCGCCGGAATAATGATGGCGATTCCGCCTTCATTGTTGGGATAGATGATTGCTTGCATGGTTATGGTCCTTTAGCGCACTATAAAGATAGTAGCGAAATTGACATCACGACCCGCGGAGCCATCATTGTTTATTGTGTTAACTCGGACGCTAGAGGCAGTATGCGCAAC
>JADCFR010000032.1 GCA_020249415.1 Roseomonas sp.
ACATCGCCGGAACGTTCAAGCGGCGAGAAATCGGGCTTCAGCGCGGGCAGCGCATATTCTTCGATCATCTCAGGGGTCCAGCCTTCGCTGCGGTGAATGCCGCGGATCGGGCGGGATTGGCTATAGACAAAGATCTCATTCATGCGCGGCGAGAAGATTTGCCCCGTCACATCCTTCGCCGCATCGGAAGCCAGGAATACCGCGAGCGGCGCATTCTTATCCGGCGTCATGCGCATGATGCGTTCCACGCGGCGCTTTTGTTCCGGCGTCTCAGCGGGGATGGAGCCTGTCATACGGCTCCAGGCGAAGGGGGCGATGCAATTGGACCGTACATTGAAGCGCGCCATATCCAGCGCGATGGATTTGGATAGCGCCACAATGCCAAGCTTGGCCGCCGAGTAATTCGCCTGGCCGAAATTGCCGATCAGGCCGGAGGTTGACGACATATGCACATAAGCGCCCGATTGCTGGGCACGGAAATGTGTCGCCGCCGCGCGGGAGACATAAAAGGACCCGGAGAGATGCACGGCAATCACCGAATCCCATTCTTCTGGCGTCATGCGATGGAAAATCTGATCGCGCAGAATGCCGGCATTATTCACAACAATGTCAATGCGGCCGAAGTGATCCATGGCAGATTGCACAATCTTCTGCGCGCTCACCCAGGTGGCCACGCTATCTGTGCAGATTTCAGACGTGCCGCCGTTTTGGGCAATAATTGCCTTGGTTTGCTGCGCGGGCGTCGCATCCTGGCCTTCACCGGAAAGCGATGCGCCCACATCATTGATGATGACCTTGGCACCCTGGCCCGCCATCATGATGGCGATTTCCCGGCCAATCCCGTTCCCGGCGCCGGTAACAATGGCAACCTTACCTTCAAGCATATTCGGCATCTGGCATTCCTCCTTGCTTCTGCACAGGCGGAGATTAGACCCGGCCTGCCGGGCCGTGAAGCCGGGTTGCCGGTTTTGCGAACCGCGCCTAGGTTGATCTTGTAACGAACGGGGGCAGCCGTGGCGTTGGTATCCCTACAGGGCGTGGGCAAGGTGTTTTCAGGCCGCACCGGTGCTTGGGAAGCCGTGCGCGATTTCTCCCTTGACCTGGCCGAGGGCGAATTCTTCTGCCTGCTCGGCACCTCAGGCTGCGGCAAGACAACGGTGCTGAACATGGTGGCCGGGTTTGAAGCGCCCACCGCCGGCAGCATCCTGCTGGATGGCGCGCCGGTGCAAGGGCCTGGTGCTGATCGCGGTGTGGTGTTTCAGGGCCATGATAGCCTGTATGATTGGCTGACGGCGCTGGATAATATCGGCTTTGGCTTGCGGCTGCGCGGCATGGGCAAGGCCGAACGCCGCACCAAGGCGGAACATTTCCTGCGCATGGTGGGCCTGAATGGCCAGGGGGCGAAGCACCCTTCGGAACTCTCAGGCGGCATGAAGCAGCGCATTCAGATTGCGCGCGCGCTGGCGAATGACCCGCGCATGCTGCTGATGGATGAACCCTTCGGCGCGCTGGATGCAATGACACGCGCGGTACTGCAGGGCGAACTCAGCCGGATTTGGGCCGAGACGAAAAAGACCGTGCTCTTCATCACCCATGACATTGAAGAAGCCTGCGCACTGGCCACGCGCATCGGCGTCATGCGGCGCGGGCCGGGGGGCACGCTGAAGGCCATTGTGCCGGTTGATCTGCCCTTCCCGCGGGAACGCACATCGGATGATTTCATGCGGGTCTTCCGCGATGTGCATGGCCTTATTCATGATGAGATTCACGGTGCGCATTGAACGCCTGACTACCATGGCGGGCTATATCGCCGGCTTTGGCCTGTTGTTCCTGATCTGGCATTTGGCCGCCGTTTATTTGGTGAAATCCACCTTATTCCCGCCGCCAGGGCCAGTACTGGCACGCGGTTGGATGCTGATTGAAGATGGTATTCTACAAGAACAGATCATCGCGTCACTCAAGCGCATCGCGCAGGGGTTTCTGCTGGGATCGGCGATTGGCATCCCGATTGGGCTCGCCATTGGGTCCTTCAAGCCGGTGCGCTGGTTGCTGGAACCCTGGACCGAGTTTTTCCGTTTCATCCCGGCCGTTGCCATGATCACGGTTTCGGTGATCTGGTTTGGCATTGGCGAGGAGAGCAAGGTCTTCCTGATTGCCTATACCACCATCTTCGTCGTGATCATCTCAACCGCTGCCGGCGTGGGGGCTGTGGGGCGCGATAAGATACGCGCCGCGCAATGCCTCGGCGCCAATCGCTGGCAGGTATTTGGTCTGGTCGCGCTGCCGGCGACCGTGCCCTATATCCTGACCGGCATGCGGCTTGCCATGTCCAATGCCTTCGTCACCATTGTGGCGGCTGAGCTGATCGCTTCCAATGATGGGCTTGGCAAGATGCTCTGGGATGCCAGGCTTTTCATGCAGATCGAGGATATCTTCGTGGCCCTGGTCGCGCTTGGGCTACTGGGCTTTGCGACCGATCGCAGTTTTCGCTTTCTGATCCGCGCCTTTGCGGGGCGCTTCAACGCAACCGTGTAAAGGGAGATTTCACCATGCTTCGTCGTTCACTTCTGGCGCTGCCGGCTGCCGCTGCCGGCGCCTATATCCTGCCCGCTTCGGCGCAGGCGCCCACCAAGATCACCATCGCCACCGGCGTTGATCCATCCTTCGCGCAATTCTACATCGCAAAGGAAGGCGGCTTCTTTGAACGCAATGGGCTGGATGTTACGGTGAATACCGGGCCTTCCGGCAGCGCCATGATTGCCTTTCTGATCGGCAATCAGATCAATTCCGCTTATGGCGCCGAACAGGCCGGGGTTTCCGCCCATGTGCGGGATGCCAATGTGGTCGCCGTTGCCGAAGGTGTGGCGCTGATGCGCTGGCTTTCTGTCGTGGGCCGCAATGTCGAGAATATGGAAGCGCTCAAGGGCAAGCGCGTTGGTGTGGCACGCGGCACGGGCAGCGAAACCTTCTGGCTTTCCGTTGTCTCGCGCCTTGGTCTCAATCAGGCCGATTACACCATTGTGAATGTCGAGGCGCCGGAAATGGTGGCCGCCATGGAACGCGGCAATATTGATGCCTTCGTCGTGTGGGAACCCTGGCCGACGCGTGCGATGCGCGCCATTCCGGGCAGCAAGGTCCTGCTCAGCAACGACCAGATCGCGATTCAAAGCAATTACGTCTATGTCAACAAGGGCTGGGCGGAAGCCAATCGCGCCACCACCGAAAGGCTCATGCGGTCTTTGGTGCAGGCAACCGAATTCGCCGCCAGCAATCGCGAACAGGCGGTGCAGCAGGTGGCGCGATTCCTCCGCCAGGATCGCGCCTTCGTGGCCGAGCTGATGGGCAAGGTCGAATATCGCATGAACCTGACCAGCGACAGCGTTGCCTTCATGCAGCGCGCGATTGATCAGCTGCGCGGCATGAACCGGCTGGATCGTCCCGTCACCACCGATCAGGTGATCTGGAAGGACCCGCTGAGCTGGGTGGCGCCGGATCGCGTGAAGATCTAAGGCGCGGCTGGTGGCGCTGCTGTTTCGCCGCGCCACGCCGGCTGATCTGCCCGCCATCATCGCGCTTTTGGCCGATGACAGGCTGGGTCAGGGGCGAGAGGATGCCGCTGACCCACCAAACCCTGCCTATATCGCGGCCTTCGCCGCCATTGATGCTGATGCCAATCAGTATTTGGCAGTGGTGGAAGATGCCGGGCGCGTGATTGGCTGCCTGCAACTCAGTTTCATTCCTGGGTTATCACGGCTTGGGATGTGGCGCGGCCAGATTGAAGGTGTGCGCATTGCCGCCGACCGGCGTGGCGACGGGCTTGGCCGGCAGATGTTCGAATGGGCCATTGCGGAATGCCGCGCGCGGGGTTGTGGGATGCTGCAGCTTACCACCGATAAGACCAGGCCCGAAGCGCGGCGTTTTTATGAGAGCCTCGGTTTTGTCGCGAGCCATGAGGGCATGAAGCTGGCGCTATGAAGCGTTTCAGCAGGCGATACCCTTGGCGCGCAGCATGTGCAGCACCTGTTCAGCACAGTGGGCGGCGGTGAATTCATCTGTCTTCAAGTGAATATCTGGCTGCGCCGGCGCCTCATAAGGGCTGCTGATTCCAGTGAAATTGGGAATCAGCCCGGCCTTGGCCTTGGCGTAAAGCCCTTTGGGGTCGCGCGCGATACAGGTTTCAAGTGATGCATCAACATGGATTTCCAGAAAATCCTCGGCGCCCACCAATTCGCGCAGCATTTGCCGATCCGCCCGGAAGGGAGAGATGAAGGAAGCAAGCACGATAAGGCCAGCATCCATCATCAGCTTGGCAACTTCGCCGGCGCGACGGATGTTTTCAACGCGGTCCGCAGCGGTGAAGCCAAGATCTCGGCACAGGCCGTGGCGGAGATTATCGCCATCCAGGCTGTAGCAATGCCGACCGGCAGCGAATAGCGCCTGTTCGACAAGATCAGCGATGGTGGATTTGCCCGACCCTGACAGGCCCGTGAACCATAGAAGGAGTGGACGCTGGCCATTGCGTTCCGCACGCGCGGTTCGGCCAATGGTGAAGTCAGCGCGTTGGATGTTGCTGGCACGCCGGAGCGCGTGACGGATCATGCCGGCTGCGACGGTTTCATGCGTAAAGCGATCCACCAGGATGAAGGCCCCAGTTGCCTGATTTTCGCTGTATTTATCGAAGGCGATCGGCTTCAGTGTCGCAAGATGGCAAAGCCCAAGATCATTTATCTGAAGCGTGCGTGCAGCGACATGATTGCCTGTGTTCACGTCAATCCCGTGCCTAAGTGACGTGACGCGCGCCTGGGTCCAATCCTGTGCGATACGGAGCAGGTAATCGCGGCCCGGCAGCATTGGCTCAGCGCCCAGCCAAAGAATATCGGCTGCGAATTGATCAGCAATTTCAGGCGGTGCCTCGGGTGCTACCAGCATATCGCCGCGGGCGATATCAATCTCATCGGCAAGCGTCAGCGTCACCGCCTGGCCGGCATTTGCTTCCAAAAGATCGCCATCAGCGGTGACGATACGCTGCACTTGGACATGACCACCACTGCTGGCCACGCGGATTTTCTGCCCTGTCTTGATGTGGCCGGAAACAACGGTGCCGGCATAGCCACGAAAATTTGCATCGGGTCGATTGACCCATTGTACCGGAAAGCGAAATGGCTTGGCCGCTTCATCCGAGAGCACATCAACCTCTTCAAGATGCTGAAGCAGGCTTGGCCCCTGATACCAGCGCATATTCCCTGAAGCGCTGGTAACATTATCCCCCATGCGGGCGGAGAGCGGGATGGCGGTGATGTCAGTGAAATCAAGTTTTGCGGCAAAATCCCTGTAGGCATCGACAATGGCAGTGTAGCGGGTGGCATCAAAGCCGATCAAATCCATCTTATTGACCGCAAGCACAATCTGGCGAATGCCAAGCAGCGCACAGATCAGCGAATGGCGTTTGCTTTGCGGCAGCAAACCCTTGGAGGCATCAATCAGGATGATGGCGAGAGAAGCGGTTGAAGCCCCGGTCGCCATATTGCGGGTGTATTGCTCATGGCCTGGCGTATCAGCGACAATGAAGCTGCGGCGTGGCGTGGCGAAATAACGATAGGCGACATCAATGGTAATGCCTTGCTGGCGCTCAGCCTCAAGCCCATCCAGCAGCAGGGCAAAATCAATATCCGCGCCGGTCGTGCCGTGGCGACGACTATCCCGGCTGAGTGCTGCCAGCGTATCGTCAAAAATCAGCCCGCATTCATGCAATAGTCGACCGATCAGGGTGGATTTGCCATCATCCACTGAACCGCAGGTGATGAAGCGCAACAAATCGCGTTGGGCGGACATCAGAAATACCCCTCACGCTTTTTGCGTTCCATTGAAGCTTCCGCATCGCTGTCAATCAAACGGCCTTGGCGTTCACTGCTGCGCGCCGCGCGCATTTCCGCGATGATTTCGGCCAGGTTTGTCGCGGTGCTTTCAACCGCTCCGGAAAGCGGGTAGCAGCCAAGGGTGCGGAAGCGGACCATCTTCGTCTCCGTCACCTCGCCAGGGTTTAGCGGCAGCCGTTCATCATCCAGCATGATCCAGGTACCTGCGCGGCGCACCACAGGGCGCGGCGCCGCGAAATAAAGCGGCACAACCGGAATATCCTCGGCCGCGATGTAATCCCAGACATCATATTCAGTCCAATTCGACAGGGGAAAAATGCGCATGCTCTCCCCTTGATGGAGGCGTGTATTGAACAAGGACCATAATTCGGGCCGTTGCGCGCGCGGGTCCCAGACATGCCCGGCACCACGGAAAGAAAAAATGCGTTCCTTCGCGCGGGATTTTTCCTCATCCCGGCGCGCCCCGCCAAAGGCGGCATCGAAACCGTATTTGTCGAGTGCCTGGCGCAGCGCTTCGGTCTTCATCACCTGCGTATGCAGCGCCGATCCTGACGCAATGGGGTTGATGCCACGCGCCAAGCCTTCCTGATTGGTATGCACCAGCAATTCCAGCCCAAGCTGTTGCGCGATACTGTCACGGAAGCGGATCATTTCCTTGAACTTCCACGTCGTATCAATATGCAGCAGCGGGAAAGGCGGCTTGCCCGGGAAGAAGGCTTTCATGGCAAGATGCAGCAACACGCCGCTATCCTTGCCGATGGAATAGAGCAGCACGGGTCGGCGAAAGGCCGCCGCACCTTCGCGCAAAATGCCAATGGCCTCCGCTTCCAGGCGCGCCAGATGGGGGGTCAAGCGTTGTTTTACCGGCATGACGTCAACATAGCGTCGTGCCCGCCGCTTTCAATTGCGAATCATTTCGCGAGCCATCCACCATCAACCGGTAGGGCAATGCCTGTGGTGAAGCTTGCCGTATCACTCGCCAGATACAGCACACCATCGGCCACTTCTTCCGGCCTGCCGAAACGCCCCATGGCATGCCGGGCCCGAGACGCCGCGCGCGCCGCTTCCGGGTCAATACGCCGGCCCATGCTGCGTGCAAGCAGGGGCGTATCAATCGCCCCCGGCACAATCGCATTCACGCGAATGCCATCGGCCACGAAATCCAGCGCCATGACGCGCGTCAGGCTCAATATCGCGCCCTTGGCGGCGATATAGGCGCTATTGCCTGCCCCGCCCGCGATGGCGAGTTGCGATCCGGTGGTGATGATCGCCCCGCCACCTTGGCGCTTCATGGCCGGGATGACCGCGCGCGCCCAAAGCCAGGTGCCGCCGACATGCACGCGAAATACTGCATCCCAATCCTCGGGCTTTGTGTCCAGCACCGTGCCGCCCGTGGAAAATCCGGCAGCCGCGAACAGAATATCAATACGCCCATAATGCTGGAGTATGGCGGCCGCATCCTCATCCGCAGCACCCGGGGCGCCGACATCGGAAACACGCGTCAATGCGCCTCCAACAAGTTTGGCGGTTTCTTCGACCGCCACCGCATCACGATCCACCAGCGCAAGCTTCGCACCTTCTTGCGCGAATAGCACAGCGGTTGCGCGGCCAATGCCGGAACCGGCGCCGGTGATGACTGCGATCTTGTCCTTCAAACGCATGGTATCCTCCTGTAATTTATGTTGACTTCGGCAAGCGCTTGGCAGCGCGCCGCTGTTCATAGGCTTTGGCGTGCAGAAAGGCTGCCTCATGTAGGTTGCTCGGCAGCCCGTGGCGCCGTGCGGCTTCCAACAGGAAGCCCAGGATATGATCGGCTTCAATCTGCCCGCCGGCTTCCAAATCACGCAGCATGGAGGCCGTATAAGCGCTGGCGCTATCGCCAAAGACACCGCGATATTGCTG
>JADCFR010000320.1 GCA_020249415.1 Roseomonas sp.
ACCTGAGCGAGATGCGGCTCTACACCAACGCGCTGTTTGCCGAGAATATTCGACTCTACGGCAGACTCGGCTATCGGGTGGATCGCGAGGAAGAGCACCCGCAGTTCGGTGCGACCGTATACATGAGCAAGCGCCTCGACGCCGCAGGCAACGAGCACTCCAGCACCAGGAAACCATCATGAGCATTCGTATCGGTATTGTCGGCATCAGCGGTTTTGGCGGCGGCGAGGCGATGCGCCTGGTCGCAAACCACCCGTCTTTCGAACTGGTCTACGCCGCAGGTGAGGGCAGCGCCGGCAGCCGGCTGGGGGACCGCTTCCCCGGTGCGCCGACCAAGCTCGCCGAGCTGGTCATCGAGAAATGGGATGCGGGGAAGTTGCCAAAGCTTGATGTGCTCTTTGCGTCGCTGCCCACGGGCAGCTCGGCCGAGGCATTGGCGCGCGTTTCCAAGGACGTGAAGATCATCGATATCGGTGGCGATCATCGCTACGTCGAAGGCTGGGCCTATGGCTTGGCCGATGTCTGGCCGGCACAGATCGCGGGTCAGAGCCGCATTGCCAATCCCGGTTGTTTTCCGGCGGCGGCGCTGACGGCGCTCGCACCATTGCTGGCCAATAAGTTGATCGAACCCGGCAATATCGTGATTGACGCCAAGACTGGTATCTCCGGCGCTGGTCGTGGCGGCGGCGACAGCAAATTTGGTTACGCTGAGAGCAATGAGAATCTGGCGCCCTATGGGCTGCTCAAGCACACCCACATGCCTGAGATGGCCAAAACGATTGAGCGGCTGAGCGGCAGCGCTGCAACGGGGCTGGTGTTTACGCCGCATCTGGTGCCGATGACCCGTGGCATACTGACAACCATCTACTGTCATGGTCGCGCAACGACCGGCGACTGCCTGGACGCGGCGCGGTGCTTCTACGCCGGCCGGGCTTTTGTGCGCGTGACCGATCAGCCTCCACAGACCAAATGGGCCACTGGTTCCAACCTTGCATTCGTCAGCTATGCAGCGGATCCAGAGCGTAATCTGGTGATCGCGATGGGCGTGGTTGATAATCTCGGCAAAGGCGCGGCTGGCCAGGCGGTGCAGAATGCGAACCTGATCTGCGGCCTGCCAGAGATTGCGGGGCTGGAAGGCGTACCGGTTTGGCCATGAGAATCGCGAGACGCCTGCCCCGCGCCAGATCGCCCATTTCGCGCTATAGGCGGGCGGGAAAAGTCAGAGGTCGGGCGCCGCCCGAAAGTGTCGCATGAAATTGGCCCGCTATGGCCTGATCGCCCTGATGTTGCTGGTGATGATCACCCCCGCTGATGCGGCCTGGGAATATACGCGCTGGGGCATGACGGAAGCGCAGGCCGTAACGGCATCGCGCCGCGCGGTGCGCAGCCTGCCGGCGGCAGAACGGCGCATGATGGATGCGCGGGTGGAATATCGTGCGCGCGGCACCTTCAGCGTGGAAGGGCTCAGCATGAACATCGCCTTCGGCTTCGATATCAAAACCGGCGGCCTGGCCTGTGTTTCAGGGCGCGGTGCCGCGGCGCAGGGCGATGTGATGCGCCAAAGATTGATCACGCGCTTCGGGCCGCCGGAGTTTGATGATCAACATCCGCGCAGCGGCGAACAGGATATCGGCTGGACCACGCCGGATAAGATTGATCTGGTGATTACCTCGGCCGGCTTTACGCTCCTGCATTGCGCGCCGAGCTACTGAGCAATGCCATCAGCGGCGTGATGGAAGCTGATTTGTCTAGCGTCCATAGCGCCGCAAGCTGCGACTCCACATCGGCAGTGGTGCCGCCAAGCGCTGCATTGGCGCGGTATTTAGCCGCGAGTTCCGCATCGCTCAGCGGGCGTTTCGCACTGCCGCGCGGATGTTCGACATAATGCTGATGGGTGCTGCCATCAGCGAGTGTGATGGTCACGCGCGCCGCACCGCGCGGCAGGCTGGCATCGCATTCCGCGACCACCTTTGCGCGCAGCGCCGCAAGGGCAGGATCCTGCACCGCCGGCATGTCAAAATCCGCCACATCAGCGCGGCCAAGCACCAGCGCAATTGCGGCGCAGTGATGAATGCTAACGCGCGTGTCGCGTTCATTGCGCAGTATGCGATCGCCGCGCGCCAGCAAAAGCGCATCACCGGCGACCGTGACGCTTTTGATCTGCGCCATAGCGACGCCAGGTTTTTCACGCAACGCCAGGCAAGCATCAATCACCGCATGAAAGACAATGCCCGCCGCATAAGGCTTGTAAGTATTGCGCGCGACCTCCCAGCGCTGGCCGAGGCCTTCAGTGATTTCGGCCAATACCGGCTCATCACCCATGGCGCGCGCCCAGCCCAAAGGCCCTTCAATGGCAAGCGGCGCGGCGCGATAACCGCGCGCGGCGAAACGTGCGGCCAGAATTCCATTCCGCGCCGCATTGCCCACACCGATATTCTTCGCAGCCGTCGCCAGATTTTCGACAATGCTGCCTGATTGGCTGGCGGCGATGCCAAGCGCATGCGCGGTTTCTTCTGCCGATAGCCGCATCAGCCGTGCCGCTGCCGCTGCCGCGCCAAAAACGCCGCAGCTTGCGGTGATATGCCAGCCCCGCGCGTAATGACCGGGGGAGACCGCATTGCCGATACGGCAGGCAATCTCTCCGCCCAGCAGGAAGGCGTGCAAAACCTCGGCCCCGGTGGCGCCGAGTTCCTCACCAAGCGCAAAGGCGACCGGGGCGACAGGCGCGCTTGGGTGGATCACGGTGCGTAAGTGTGTGTCGTCATAATCCAGCAGATTGGACGCAATGGCATTGACGAAGGCCGCTTCCATCACGCCGAGCCTATCGCGCTGACCAAGCACCGTGGCACGTGGCTTGCCTGAGGCTTCGCGCATGATCTCCAACGCCGTGATCACCGCCGGATCCCGTGCGACACCAAGCGCGCAGCCTACATGGTTGAGGATGGAACGACGCCCTTCATGCCGCAGCGCTTCGGGCAGGGAATCGAAACGCGATTCAGCGATGAAATGTCCCAGGGCCTCAGTGGCGGAAACAGCTTCACCCATGGGGCATTTCCTTCGATCTAGTCGGCGATTTCACGCGCCATGACCCGTGCCGGCGCGCCATCCGAACCGGTGATCGAAAGCGCACCAAAGATGAATTCCACCCGCTTGCCAGCGAGCGGGCGGGGGCCGCGCAAATGCTCACAAATCAGCACGCCATCACGCAGCAAGCGCTGATGCACGGGCCAGGTGAAGCCCTCTGCCGGGCGGCGATGCACGGGCAGATCAGGCGTTGGGAAATCACAGGCGAGAAGCTTTACCTGCTTCGCCACAATCCAATCCGCTGCTGCCAGGCTCAGGCAAGGATGCGCATCATAGGCAGGTGTATTGATGTGCGGCGAAGAACCCGTATCCAGCGCAAGGATATCACCAGGGCGCAGCAACGGGCGCGCAGCTTCCAGATGTTCCGGTTCAAGCAGGCTATTGGGCGGCAGATCGAAGCGCCAGACAACACCGGGACCATTCCAGCGTTCCAAAGGCACTTGTTCCATGCTCGGCCCATCGCTGAAGAAATGGCAGGGCGCATCCACATGCGTGCCGGTATGCACCACCATCTCGAAGCTCGTCACCGTGAGCGGATCGGCGGGCAGGCAGAATAATTTCTTCACCTTGGGCGGGCCAAAGGTTGGCACGCGCGGCATCGCCTCATCTATCGGGTGCGTCAGATCAAGCCAGGGGCCGAGCGGTTTGGTTTCCGTCCGTGGCGGTAGCGGCATCCAACCACGCCAGCCAAGCCCACGTTCCTTTGCCTGGTCGCACATGTTTTCTCTCCCTCAGACTGCCCGCAGATTCTCGCGGCCATGGTGACCGGGAGCGCCCCATCTGTCCAGCGCAGGTAGCGCTTTCCCTCACGCGCAAGGGGCGCAATACTCGGCGCCAAGACAGGAGGGGTGGAACGCTATGGCCAAGGGTGGCGGTTTGCTTTGCGTGATGAATGATATCGCACCGGAATGTGATCGGCGCGATTACGAAGCCTGGTATCAAGGGGATCATTTGCCGGATCGGTTGGGCATTGCCGGCTTTCAGCATGCGCGGCGCTATCGCCGCCTGAATGGCCCGCGGGCTGAGTTCCTGACGTTTTATGAAACGGCGACACCGCAGGTGCTGTGCTCTGCACCCTATCTCAAGCGATTGGCAGAACCGACGGATTGGACCGCGCGCATCATGGCGCATTTCCGCACCATGTCGCGTAGTATTTGTCATGTGGCCTTGGATGAAGGGCAGGCGGGCGCCGGCGGCATGCTGGCACTGATGGCGCAACAGGAAGCACCGGCGGCGGGGCTTGAAGCGCGGTTGGCGGCAATCCTTGAAAAACCGGCGGTGACGCGCGTGCGCCTATGGCAGGCTGATCCAAGCGTGACGGTACCGAGCCCCGAGGAAAAACTCCGCCCCGGCGGCGATGCATCCTTCGCGACCATCATGGTGGTGGAGGGCACCAATGCGGAAATGATCCAGGCAGCGCTGACCGCGCATGGCTTCACGGCGGCGCCGACATTCTACAGCCTGATCTATGCCGCACCATCACTGAAGGACTCACCAGCATGACCACGCGCGCCCTTGCGGAATTTACCGCTTCCATCAGGCCGGATGCGCTGCCGGTAGAGGTGCGGCGCCAGGCGGCGCGGTTGGTTTTGGATGCACTGGGCTGCGCCATGGCGGCCTGGACGGAGGATGCAGAAAAATCCCGTATCGCGCGCGATATCGCAGCGGTTTATCCCGGTACGCCTGGGGCGCATGTGATGGGCACGAAGGGCGCTGCGGTGCAGCCGGCCTTCGCCGCACTCGCCAATGGTATTCTGATCAATGCCGCCGATAATGATGACACGCATAAGCGCGCCTTGTTGCATGTGGGCTCTGTGATGGTGCCAACCGCGCTTGCCTTGGCCGAAGCGCGTGGGCTTTCTGGGCGTGCGATGCTGGCAGCCTTGGTTGCGGGGTATGAGGTGGCGGTGCGCGTCGGCATGGCCGTGATGCCAACGCATTACCGCTTCTGGCATTCCACTGCCACCAATGGGACTTTCGGCGCTGCTGCAGGAGCTGCGCATGCCATGGGTCTGGATGCGGATGGTGTGCAGCGCGCGCTTGGCCTGGCCGGCACACAAGCTGCCGGGCTTAATACGTTTTTTGAATCAGGCGACATGACGAAATCCATCCACCCCGGCAAGGCCGCGTTGAATGGCATTCTGTCTGCGCAAATGGCCGCCCTTGGCGCCACCAGCCCGCCCGGCATTCTGGAACACCCGAAGGGCTATCTGGCGGCGTTTTCGCTGGAACCGAAAGCGGCCGCGCTGACCGCTGGCCTTGGGACGGAATGGGAGATTTTGCAAAACGGCTTCAAATACTTCCCCTCCATCCTGGCGAGCCATTCACCCATTCAGGCCACCCTCGCCATCGTGGCCAAGCACAAGCCGGACCCGAAGCGGATCATCTCCATCACCAATGAAACCTATGAAACGGTGAAGACGCATTTTTCGAACAAGGATGTCACCTCAGTCATGGGGGCGCGGGTTTCGGTGCCCTATTGCATCGCCGCTGCTGCGGTGGATGGGGAATTGACTCAGCGCCAATTCGCGCCCGGGCGCGTGCATGATGCGCTGATCCGGCAGGTATTGGCGCGCACAGAGGTAGTGCCGGATGCGGAACTCAATAAACTTTATCCTGCGAAATTCCCCGCGCGCGTGACCATTACCTTGGATGACGGCACGAAGCTGACCGAAACCGTGCTGCTGCCAAAGGGCGACCCCGGCGCGCCGCTTTCGGATGAGGAGTTGGAAGCGAAATACCGCGACAATGCCGAACCACTTTTGGGCAAGGCGGCTGCGGCGGCGCTACGGGACGCAATCTGGCGCCTGGATGATGCGCCGGATGTGGCCGCGCTGGTGCGCGCCATGCAGACAGTATAACATCTACCCGTAACGCTTCAGAATATCGCGCATGGCCGGCGCCAGATCGGGTCTCGCCAGCGCGTAGGCCACCTGCGCTTCCAAAAAACCCGCCTTGTCGCCGCAATCAAAACGGCGGCCTTCATAGCGCAGCCCATGGAAGGGTTGCGTGCCGATCAGCTTCGCCATGCTATCGGTCAATTGCACTTCACCGCCGGCACCTTTTTCCATGCGCGCCAAATGGCCGATCACTTCGGGCATCAGCACATAGCGGCCAATGATGGTCAGGTTGGACGGCGCCTTTTCAATCGGCGGCTTTTCGACCAGGCCCTTCACGGAAACCAGCCGCCCGCGATCTTCCGCCACATCCAAAACACCATAGCGGTTCACGCGATCACGCGGCACTTCCTCGATCGCCACCACATTGCCACCGGTTTCGCGATAGGCATCGGCAAGCTGCGCGGTGCAGGAAACCTCGCATTGCATCAGATCATCAGGCAGTAGAATGGCGAAGGGATCATCGGCAATGAAGGCGCGCGCGCACCAAATGGCATGGCCAAGCCCCATCGGCACTTGCTGGCGGACTGAAAAGACCATTCCCGGCTGAATTGCGTCAGCACGCAGCGCGGCCAATTCCTTTTCCTTGCCGCGTTCCGCGAGCGTCTTTTCCAGCTCATAGGCAATGTCGAAATGATCCACCAGCAGGGTCTTGCCGCGCCCGGTGATCAGGCAGATTTGCTCAATGCCTGCGGCACGCGCTTCTTCCACAGCGTATTGAATAAGCGGCTTATCCACGATGGGCAGCATTTCCTTCGCCATTGTCTTGGTGGCGGGCAGGAAACGCGTGCCAAGCCCGGCAACGGGCAGCACGGCTTTTTTGAGAGGCTTCAACGGCACAGAACGCTTCCCCTGGTTTGGTAAACGTCTGTCTTATGCCGCGAAAGCCGGGCATGATTAAGGCGGGGGGCGCCCCCTCAAAACACCGAAAAACGTTCTTCCAGGATGCGGCGGCGGGGCACGCCAAGGGCATGCAACCCCTGATGCGCGGCGCGGATCATGGGGCCGGGACCGCAGAGCAGGAAAACCCAGCCCTCCCGCGCCGCCTGCGCCGCCTCAGCCTGGATCAATGCGGGCGTCATCATGCCGGCCAGGCCCGCCCAACCCGGCGGGGGTTCCTGCAGCACATGCCGCAGATCAAGCCGCAAGCGCCCGGCAAGCTTGGCCAATTCCGCCGCAGCCATGATCTGCCCCTCATGCCGATTGCCATAAAGCAGCGTGATGGGGCGGGCCTCGCCGCGCGCCGCGGCGTCCCGCAGCAGGGAGAGCATCGGGGCCAGCCCCGCGCCACCGGCCATCATGAAAATGCCAGGTTCTTGCCGGCCTTCCAGACACAGCGCGCCATGCGGCCCATCCACAAAGGCGCGCGCACCCAGCGGCAGCGTGCCGATCTGGCGGGTGAAATCCCCCACCTCCTTGATCAGAAAGCGCAAATCCTTCCCATCCGCGGGCGCTGAGGCGATGGAGAATGGATGCTCCCGCACCGAAAAGGCCGAGCAATTCAGGCGCAGCCAGGCGAATTGCCCGGCGCGATAGGAAAGTCCCGCATGGCCATCGGGTTCCAAAGTCAGTGACCAAAGCCGGTCGCCCACGCGTTCCAGCCCCGCAATGCGCCAAGGCCAGCGCGCCAGGCGCCAGGGCCGCAGCAGATACACCGCAAGCAGGCTGCCCAGCGCCAAGGCCAGCAGGAATGCCCAATAGGCCATCAGCGCCGGCGCGCCTGAATAGCGCCCGGCGGAGATGGCATGATGCAGCGCGAAGCCCGCCAGCAGCGCCGCGCCAAGCCCATGGCCGACCCGCCATACCTCATACCGATAGGGCAAATCATCGCGCCGGATCGCTGTGAGCGTCAGGACGCCAAGCAGCAACCAGGCCAAAGCACCAGAAATGAGGGAAGCCGCATCCAAGCCCAGCACCAGCGCGCCGGTAGGGTCATCCGGGCGATCAAAAGCCGCACCGCTTGGGCTGAGGTAAAATAGCGGGTGCAGCAGCGCGGCGATGGTCAGCACTTGCGCAAACATCTGATGCCAGCGCAGGCTGCGATCCATGCCAATGCCGGCGCTGATGATACGAAACCGGCCAGAGAGCAGAAAATCCAACAACAGCGCCGCAGTCGCCATCATGGCGATGGCGCTGGACGCTTCATCCAACCAAGGCCGCGCAGGGCCGATCAGCCACCAGCCAAGTGCGACCGGCAGCACGACCAACAAGGCATAGGCGGCAAGAATCACAGGGGCAGGCAGGGCGGATCACCTTTCAGCATGCGGGCAGCCTATCATCGCTCGCGCCGCACGTCTTGGTTTTGACGCCGTCAAGGATCGGGATTTGAATATCATGAAGCCAAAGGGCAGAAAACATGATCACTTCCCCGCTCTTCAACCCCGCTGATTTCCGCATCGCCCCCGGCATTGCGCATCTTTGCGCCGCAGGCGAGACACCGTTTCTGCGCCAGCATGACACAGCTTTTGCCGCCTATGCCGCAGACAAATCGGATGGCCCCGCCGGGCGTCATCGCCAGGAAGCCATGATGGAGGCGGCCCGCGCCCGTGCGGCGCAATTGTTTCATGTGGCGCCCGCCGATATCGGCTTTGTGTCATCGGTGGCTGAGGGCGTTTCCATGGTGGTGGAAAGCCTGGATTGGCGCGCAGGCGATACGGTGCTGGTGGACCCGGATGAATATCCCTCCGTCGTCGCACCAGTGACGCTGCAACGCCAACCAAAGGTAACGCTGCGCTTTGCCAAGGCTGCCGATCCCGCAAGCTTTGCCGCCGCGATTGATGGTTCAACGCGCATGATCGGCGTCAGTGCCGTTTCCTTCCTGAATGCGGCGCGGCATGATCTGCTGGCCTTGCGCGCGGCAGCGGATAGGGTGGGCGCGCTGCTGGTGGTGGATTTCACGCAAGGCGCCGGCTGGATGCCAATCCATGCCGAGGTTGCGGATTTTGCTTTCTCCGCCTGCTATAAATGGCTGCTGGGCTGTACCGGCGTTGCGCTTGCCTATTGGAATCCCGCGCGCCAGCCGGGCTGGGTGCCAAGCACGGCGGGGTGGCATTCCATCGCCTCCATGGGGCGGCCGGATTGGTCTGAAACGCCCGCGCTGCTGCCAGGTGGTGCGCGCTTCACGCGCGGCAATCCATCGCATCTTGGGCTTTATGTTTTGGACTCGGCGCTGCGCTATTTGGAAGCTCATGCGCCGGAGGCGATTGAGGCCCATGTGCAGCGCCTGACGGTGGGGCTGCTTGGAAAGCTGCGTGATGCCGGCATATCTTCCACCACGCCGCCCGAACCGCGTTGGCATGGTGCGAGTGTTTGCGCGGAACACCCGAAGGCAGCGGCGATTGTGGAGGGCATGGCGCAGCGCGGCGTGCTCGCCTGGAATGGGCGCGGGCGCATCCGCATTTCCTTCCATGGCTATAATGGCAGTGATGATATGGACCGCGCCGCGGATGCCCTGATTGCCGAATGGCGCGCCGCGGGTGCAAGCTGAAGGGCAAGAGTACCAGGAGGAAGCGCCGATGCGCATGAAAGCCGCCATTCTGTTCGAACAGGGCCTGCCGCGCCCCTATGCCAAAACCCGCCCTTTGGTGGTGGAGGAGGTGGAGCTTGACCCACCTGGTCCCGGTGAAATCCTGATCGAAATCGCCGCTGCCGGGCTTTGCCATTCCGATCTTTCCACCATTGAAAATCAGCGCCCGCGCCCGCTGCCGATTGTGATCGGCCATGAGGGGGCGGGCATTGTGCGCGAATGCGGGCCAGGCATTACGGACCTCAAGCCCGGTGATCATGTGATTACGGTATTCGCCTCATCCTGCGGCACGTGTCGTTATTGCGCGCGCGGTCGGCCCAATATCTGCCCAAGCGGTAATGCCGCGCGCGCGGCAGGGTCGCTGGTGAGTGGTGCGAAGCGCATCAAGCGCCTGGATGGCAATTATGTGAATCACAATAGCGGCTTGTCATTGTTCGCGCAGTTC